>NZ_JBQSVY010000007.1:0-229833 GCF_052446175.1 Halomonas sp. AOP43-D1-4 | reverse complement strand
TCGGGGGATTTTTTTTTTGCATGCAGGAAAAGACGGCAAGGCACTCTTCAGCGTGATGGAGCAGCCGCTAACCCCAGCAGCGCTGTGCGCTGCATCGCCGGCTGAAGCCAGCTCCCACAATGTAGAGACAGGTCAATCCATAATGCCTACAAAACATGGCTGGAATTTACTATTTACGCTTTTTGCGTCAGGCAGCTATCCTGATATGGGTGGTTATGACGCACTGTTGTCTTTAGAATGATATGGCACGTTGATGGAAGGGTAATCTGCGCTTTATCTCAGGAGGAGAAACAACATGAATGGACAATGGATCAAGAAATTATCAGCGGCGGTATTGATGGCTCTGCTCGCGGGCGGTTTGGCTGCCTGTGATAACCAAGGGCCTGCTGAAGAGGCGGGTGAAAGTATTGATAATAGTATTGGAAGCGCCGGCGAAAGCATTGAAAGCGCGGGTGAGAGTATCGAAGAGGCTGCTGAAAACTAATTCACTATGTTGATTTAAACGGTTGATTAGGTTGTCCTTTGGAACGAAAAAACGGCCGCTAAAAGCGGCCGTTTGAAGGTATGGTCCCGCGTTTTAAGCGCCAGGGTTTTGCTCAATACCTTGCACATACCAGGGCGCCTGGTCGCGCATTGCACGGGTTAAGTGCCACGACTCGTTGAACTCGGTCTGCTCTCCATTCTCTTCTATAATGCCATGAAAGATCACACTTGCCTCAGCATTACCTTCGTACTCGTTAATATCTCCCAGTTCGGCAAATAAACGTACGATGTCGGTACGGTTATTGGCAGGGTGCTGAGCGCGCTCGGTGCGTAGCAGGTTATAGAGTTCGGGAGTGACATACTCCTGAATCTGGCTAAAGTCGTTATTGTCCCAGGCGCGCTGCAGCGTCATAAAATGCTCTTTAGCACCGTTTAAAAACGGCTCTTTATCAAACCAGGTCGGCGTGCTTTGCAGGTTGCTTGCCAGGCTACCAGGCACAGCGCCTACTGAGCCAGCAGCAGGCGCTGATGGTACGTGCTGTGTGCGTTGGTAGTTGGGTTCGGAAGCATGCGCTGGACGTCGCTGGCGAATAAACGCACGGAAAGCGATCATCGCAAGCACTGCGATACCGACCACCATGAGCAGGTCCATCATTCTTAGCTCATCAAAGGCACCGCCGAAAAAGAGTGCGGCAATTAGCCCACCAGCCAGAAGACCGCCCATCATGCCGCCCATTCCGCCTCTACGTGCTGCCGCACCTGCTTGGCCCTGTTGCTGGCCACCTTGCGCTTGTTGTGTACTGGGTGTGCTGGCCGGGCGGTCCGCAGAACGGGACATGCTGCCCATATTGCCACCACCCCCCATACGACGCGCTTCCGCATGCTCCACCGCAACGCTAACCCCCATAACGCTGACCAGCAGCATGACAAACAATTGTCGTAACATGGCAATCTCCAATGTTTCAAAGCCATTAAGAACGTAAGCTCAACGTAATGAGCGTGTGGAAAGTCTTGAGCGGCTAGTTTAGCGCTTGGGCGCTTAGAATGGACTATCTTAATGGCACTCATAAGCATAAAGAATAAGAGGGGAAACATGCGCCTACAACGAGATCGTAGCCTATTGTTAATGATCGATTTTCAAGCAGGCTTACTGCCGGTAATTGAAGGCGGTTTGCAGGTAATAGAGGAGGCCGCCTGGCTTGCAAACGTAGCAGAAACTTTAGCAGTGCCTGTATGGCTTACCGAACAATACCCTGAAAAACTCGGGGGGACGGCAGCTGGTTTGATAAGCGCGTTGGGTGAGCATCAGGTTTGGCAAAAACATCATTTCAGCGCAATGGAAGCGCCTGAGTTTGCCCAGGCATTAAAGGCCCAATCGGTGCAACAAGTCGTGATCTGTGGCACAGAAGCACACATCTGTGTGTTGCAGAGCGCGCTTGGCTTGCTGGAAGCTGGATATAGTGTGTACTGGCTAAGTGAAGCGACAGCCAGCCGACGTTGTGAGGAAGCTCGCTTTGCGCGTGAGCGTGCTTGTGCTCAAGGCGCCATTGCGGTGACGGCGGATATGGTGGCTTACGAGTGGCTTGATCGCTGTGATACCGCGCTATTTAAAGAGGTGCATCGCCGGTTGCTTAAGCCGCGCTCCTCACGCGGCGTAACTTTTTTTTAGCAAAAGGGGAAAACGTTTATCGGTCGGCTTCTTTGCGTGTGAACACCAGCGTATCGCCCTCAGAAGCCGCTGCATCAAATTGGTAGCCTGCCACGTTAAATGTTGTAAGCGCCTCAGGGTCATTCACCTGCTGATGAATAATCCAGGCGCTCATCAAGCCTCGAGCCTTTTTGGCATAAAAGCTGATGATTTTAAACGTGCCGTTTTTCTCATCTTTAAACACCGGCGTGATGACGCGGGCGTTCAGCTTTTTGGCATCTACCGCTTTAAAGTACTCATTAGAAGCAAGATTCACCAGAACCTTTGAGCCGCTTTCTGTAATAGCCTGATCAAGGGCGTTGGTCAGTGTAGGCTTCCAGTACGCGTATAAATCCTTACCCGCCTGATTAGACAGTTTGGTGCCCATCTCCAGTCGGTACGCCTGGATTAGATCCAGTGGGCGCAGTAAGCCATACAGGCCTGACAAAATACGCAAGTGCTGCTGGGCAAACCGGTTATCCGCATCGCTGAATGTTTGCGCCTCCAGGCCAGTATAAACATCGCCTTGGAATGCTTGAGCGGCAGGTTTGGCATTCTCTAGTGAAAACGGCGGCTCCCATTCAGCAAAGCGTGCTGCATTAAGGCCAGCAAGCTTGTCGCTGATGCCCATCAGCTCACTGATCTGCTGAGGTGAATAATCACGCAGGATATCGATCAGCGCTTGGCTTTCCGTTAGAAAACCGGGCTGTGTCACCTGGTGAGTGGTGGAGGGCGTTTCAAAATCCAGCGTTTTCGCTGGCGAAATAACGCTTAGCAAGGTGAGCTCCTTCGGCCGATGCAAAACCAGATAAGAACAAAATCATGGCCGATAGTATATCAAGCCTCGGCGTTGGCCGAGGCTATCGCTTTAATAGCGTGTGTATCAATGCTTAGGGGCAGGGGTTTGGCATCCGGCGATGAATATCCTCAATCGCGCTAAGCACATCGTCGTCCAGCTTAAGGCTCTCACTGGCCAGGTTGCTTTCCAACTGGTCCAGTGTGGTGGCACCAATAATATTGCTGGTAAGAAAGCTGCGTGAATTAATAAACGCCAGTGCCATTTGTGCGGGGTCAAGGTCATGTTCGCGGGCCAGCTCAACGTAGGCCTTTGTCGCCGCCTCTGCCTCTGGTGAGGTGTAGCGCTTAAAACGCTCATAAAGCGTCAGGCGGCCTTTTTCGGGCCATGCGCCATTAAGATACTTGCCAGAAAGAACGCCAAAGGCCAGGGGCGAATAAGCCAGCAAGCCCACGTCTTCACGATGAGCAATCTCCGCCAGGCCCACTTCAAACGAGCGATTAAGCAGGTTGTAAGGATTTTGTATGGAGGCCACTCGCGGTAGATCCATTTTTTCGGCCAATTGAAGCGAGCGCATGACGCCCCACGGGGTTTCATTGGAGAGGCCGATCGATCTGACCTTGCCAGCATCCACCAGCTCCTTGAGTGCTGAAAGCGTCTCTTCAAGCGGCGTGGCCTCTTCATTCTCCTGATGCGCGTAGCCCAGCTTGCCGAAAAAGTTGGTGTTGCGGTCTGGCCAATGCAGCTGATAAAGATCGACATAGTCCGTTTGTAAGCGCTTAAGGCTTGCGTCGATGGCCTGGTGAATATGGTCACGCGTTAAGCGTGGGCCACCTCGGATATGCTCAGGCCCGGGGCCTACCGCCTTGGTGGCGATAATAACGTCATCGCGGTCGCCACGCTGTTTCAGCCAGCTGCCCACATAGGTTTCCGTTAATCCTTGCGTTTCGGCTTTGGGCGGTACGGGGTACATCTCAGCTGTATCGATAAAATTGATACCGAAAGCGACGGCGCGATCCAGCTGTTCGTGAGCTTCTGCCTCACTGTTTTGCTCGCCAAACGTCATCGTACCAAGGCAGAGCCGACTGACCTCAATTCCCGTTCTGCCAAGTGGGCGCGTTTGCATTTTTGTCTCCTCGCTAAAGCGAAAATTATCGCCGAATGGGCGTTTGTAAAGGTGATGAATGACGGTGTGTGAGAGGCATGTTAGCGAGGCTATTTGAAAGCAGCAAATCAATGGGGTTGAGTCGTCGTAAAGGCAGGCGTATGCTTGCCACCCCATTGGCCGGCTGACCCCGGTTTTTCGTGTGATTGGCAGTCAAATGATGTAGTGACCGCTAATTCAATATCTCAACAAATTGGCAGGGTGGTTTGCCATGCCGCAGGCATCATCTTTGTTTATTCGGCTAGAGTTTCGTTTAGCTGAACGGCTGTTTCAAAACCGTTGGTTGTTACCGCGTTCAGAGCGCACACAGCGTCTTACCATGCGTTTGTTCAAGCGCTGCGCTGAAGCGGGGCATCCTGATGCACTGTCCGTTTACGGGCATATGCTGTTTCATCGTAGCTTATCGCCGCAGGACAAAGCGCGGGGGGCACGCTATGTGGTGGAAGCCGCTCAAGCGGGTGATGTGAAGTCGCAGTACCAGGTGGCCCAGATCTACGAGCACGGCTGCGCGCAGTACCCGCGCCGTGAAGATTATGCGGTAACGTGGTATGCCCGTGCGGCGCAGTCCGGTCACTATTTGGCTGCTGAGCGGCTGGCCAGCGCCTATCGTTTGGGTGAGCTAGGCTTAAGCATAGATGCGAGCCAGGCTACCTACTGGGAACAGTTCGCTGAGCATCATCCGCACAACGATGTGACCGCCGCGTAATGATTGAATGAGGAAGTCAGTGTCCGAGACGCTACCCACTGTATTAGATATTGAAGCGTCCGGATTTGGGCGTGGTAGTTATCCCATAGAAGTCGGCATTGCACGTGCTGACGGTAGCTGCTGCGCGTTTCTTATTCAGCCACTGGATGAGTGGACGCACTGGGACCCTAAAGCAGAGCTCTTGCACGGTATTTCGCGTGATCGCTTGTACCAGGAAGGGCACCCTGTTCGTCAGGTGGCCCAATGGCTCAACGATGAGTTAAGCGGGTTAGGCAAAGCGTACAGCGACAGCTGGGGCTACGATAATACCTGGCTTTCGCTGTTGTTCCACCATGCCGGCATGCTGCCTCGCTTCCGCCTGGAGGCGCTGCGCATTTTGTTGAGCGAAGAGCAGCAAGCGATATGGAGCGGTACCAAAGAGGCCATGATTACCGAGGTCGATATCCATCGTCACCGAGCGGGAGACGATGCCCGTCTGCTCCAGCTCACCTATCAGCGCACCCGCAACGTTATCCGCGGCGCGTAGCGCGCTTGCCATGCCCGCTTCGCTCACCTCTACCTAAGCTGGCTCTCCAGCGCGTCAAGTAGCGCCTCTGGTGTTACCGCGTCCAGCAGCATATCCCGTGTCGTTTGAGCTAGAAAACCCTGCGTCACGGTGTTGTCGAGAAATGCCAGTAGTGGCGTATAAAACCCCTCGGTGTCCAGTAGGCCCATGGGCTTCTCATGCAGGCCTAAATAGCCCCAGGTCCAAATCTCAAACAGCTCCTCAAAGGTACCGATACCGCCTGGCATGGCAATAAATGCGTCGGCGTTAGCGGCCATGGTGGCTTTGCGTTCATGCATGTTGGGCACGCGGATCAGTTCGGTGAGTCCAAAGTGCGCTTGCTCGCGCTCTACCAGATGGTCCGGCATAACGCCAATCACGTTGCCGCCTGCCGCCAGCGACGCATTAGCAAGCTCGCCCATTAGGCCAATACGCGCGCCGCCGTATACCAGGGTGTGCCCCCGCTCTGCCAGCACAGTACCTAATGCCTGGGCTGCTTGGCGATAAGCCGGGCTGTTACCTTCTCGTGAGCCGAGATAAACGCAAATTCGGGACATTAATTGGGTTCCTTAACGCTTATGAGAGAAGCGGTGTTATGGAAGGTGCTGGTCTACTTGGTAGTGCTCATCCATCCACTGACCAATCACATTATCGCCACATAAATGATGGGCATACTGAGTGTGCAGGCAGCGTATCTGTTGCCAGTTGCTGATACCGCCAATGCCACGCTCGGTCAACACATCGGTGTATCCCAGCCGTGCAACCTCGGCGCGCTGGGCGTCGCTCATATAATCCCAGCGGGCTTTTACATAGTCACGATGGCTTTGCTGATAATGCGCTAGAAATTCTGGCTCTTCTTGCAGGCGCTGCTCAAGTGATTTGATAACCCCCACCGCTTCAATGCGTGAAATTTCTACCTTTAGTACATCAGAACAGAGCCAGTACAGGGTAGGAAAGGGTTTGCTGTCTACAATCGGCGCCATACGCAGCACCAGCGGTGTGCCTTCGCTATCAGTGGCGGCAACGGCTTCGATGCCACGTGGTGCGCGGCCTAACTGCTGGGTAATAATCGCCAGCTGACGCTCATCGGGCGCCTGGTTGGTGCGGATCACCATTAGGTTGGTCTCTCACGAACGGTCGTCTTGAACAAATTTATTGGAGCGGCCAACAGCACGAAAAAAGCAGCGATTCAACTGCTCAGGAGACGCTACATAGCACCATGTCCGCTCGCAATACTCGGCGGCCCGCGCCATTAGTACGTCATAAAGGCGGTTAAACGGGGCATCATAATCGTAAGGGTCAGCCCCAAACAAGCGGATATGCGGATAGTCTGCAAAGCGCTCAATAAAATAGCGCTCAATATCCGCTTCGACAGCGCGATGCTGCGCAGTATTGTCAGGGTCCAGCCAGAGATTATAGCGAATGGCCATGCTGTGCTCCTGGTCGCCCCGTCCGGCGGGTTGGTGCGTTAGGCGGGCGCATCTTGTAAGTGAGTCGACAAGGCGTCGCGCAGCGTGCCCTCAATAGGTACGGCGCATTTAGCCTGGTGATCGTACTGTACCATCACCGTGTGGCCGAGGTTGGCGAGCGTGCCATGTTGGCGTGCTTCCTGAGTGACGGTAAATGAGCTATTGCCCAGCCGCGTTAAGTAGGTGCGTAATTCGACGTCATGGCCGTAAAACAGTTCTGCACGGTAGTCTATTTCCATCCGCGCCATTATCAAACGCCACTGCTTCGGGTTCAGGTCAGGTGTAAAAAGCTTGAATAGGTCGTTGCGGGCTAGCTCAAACCAGGCGGGTAGGCGCGTATTGTTAATATGGCCCAGCGCATCGGTATCGTAAAACGCCGGCTCAATCGTACGGGTAAACATGGCAATCACCTTATCGTTGGCAGGAGTTGTAAATTCAGGCAAGCGCTAGGTCAAGCAGTTTGCCTGTTGCCTTCGCGTCGCTTGGCAAACCAGCGTTGGACCTGTAGCCAGCCCAGCAGCCATAGCGTTGCTACCAAAAATCCGGCCAGCGTGCCCCAGGCAAGCCCCAACGTTTCATACGTATAAGAGACACACAGGGCGTAACTTAACAGCGAGCCCAGCCCCACGGGGTAGTGTTTGATAACGGTCGCGGTAGGCGCGGGGCCTTGGGTTATATGCAAAATTAGCAGGAAAGGCAGCATGGTGACGGGGAAAGCCGCCAACGTGCCTGCCCAGGCAGGCGGTACCCAATGGGCAAGGCTTGTGATGGCAAAAACAATAAGCGTCGCCAGCAAGGCGCGAATGCATAAAGCACCCCATGAGAAAGACTGACGTGCAGTGGCCAGACTGTCGGGTATTCGCCGGAAAATCCACGTAAAAAATACAATAGCGCAAAGCGTCACCAGCGTACCCGTCAAGCGAGTAAAATCGAACTGGGCAAGCACCAGGCTTGCCATAAGCCACAGAGTGATCGCGCCTGCCATTCCGCTGGCGACACCCTTCAAGCCGGGCTTACGGCCGCAAAGCCAGTAACCCGCGCCAAGTGCCATGGTCGCGGTAAAGCCCGCTAGTGTATGAATGGCACTTTCAGCGGAAAACGTTGGGGATATCTCCAAGCCAATAAAGAACAGTGCCAGCGCGGTGCCCAAAGGGTAGCCTGATAAAAGCCCTGCCACTTTGGGGCTCACACGTACAGCAATCGCCCCCAGCCCCAGCACCATCGTGACTGACACCGCTACTTTGGCCAGTTGCCAGCTAATCGGAACGTCCAGCATCAATGACTATCCTTATAATTGATTAAACATTTTTCTTCGTTTGTCAGCCAGTATATCCGCCCGCTGCACAACAAGCCGCGCTATCGAAAGCATTAACGTTTTTTTATACTAAACGTAGTCCCTGCTGATCGCGCCAGGCCGCCTCCAAAGCACTTTTTAGTGGTACTTGAAGGTGGGCTGGAAGCGCAGAGTGCGCGGCCTCTAACGTGTTAAACGTGCGGTTGCGCAGCCAGCAGTAAGCCCAGGCACTGGCTTCAGCCTCGCTTTGAGGTGTTGGCTTGGCAGGCATTTGGTTGAGCAGAAAAACCGCTGTGCGGGGTGCCCACAGCGGAATGTCATCCTCACGTGTTTGGCTCCAGTGTTTAAGCATTGCCCCATCAGGCGTCGTGTCCGGCGTGCCCAGTTTGGCAACCCGTGCGGTTTCCGCCAGTATGAGCGCTAACTGGTCAGCATCGGCCTGACCAAGCGCTTGCCATTGCCGCAATAGCGCTGATAATCCTGCGCGCACCTTGGTATAGAAATCATCTTGCGGCATGCTCGTTACCAACCTTCGTCAATAAGTGAGATCTGTTATGGCTTTTGATTTTGCCACGCCTATCGAGCGACGCCACCCCGAAGGTGGCTACTCATCCCAAAAATGGCATCGCTATAACGGTGAAGTACTGCCTCTATGGGTTGCCGACATGGATTTTTATTCGCCGCCCGCGGCGATTGAGGCGCTACAAGCACGGGTCGCTCATGGTGTTTACGGCTACGGAGAAGTGCCTGCTACGTTAACAGAAACGCTCTGCACATGGAGCGCTACGCACTATGACTGGACGATCCAGCCCGACTGGCAGCACTGGCTGCCGGGTGTCGTGGCCGCGCTCCACTTCGCCACGCTGGCGTTAACCCAGCCAGGCGATGGCGTGCTAACGGTAGCGCCTATTTATCCACCATTTTTAGCCGTCGCTGAGCGTACCGGGCGTTTGCCCCAGCAGGCCATGCTGGCCGCGCCTAAACGCCCAGGCGAGCCATGGCAGTTGGATATTAGTGCGATTGAAGCCGCCATCACGCCCAAAACACGCATATTACTCTGGTGCCATCCACATAATCCGACCGGGCGGGTTTGGAGCCGTGAAGAGTTGGCGCCGTTGGTGAAACTGGTTGAACAGCACGATCTATGGGTTGTCTCTGACGAACTACACTGCGATCTACTGTTGGATAAAGATGCTCAGCATCGCCCGTTAGCGGCTATGTTTCCTGAGCTAGCCAAACGCACGATTACCCTTTGGGCGCCCTCTAAAACCTTTAACCTAGCGGGGTTAAGCAGCGCATGTGCGATCATCCCTGACCCTGAAGTGCACCAGCGGTTTGCCGCTGCCTGCAAGGGCCTGTTGCCCGATGTTAACGTGCTGGGGTTAGTGGCGGCAGAAGCGGCGTATCGCGAGGGTGAACCGTGGCGTCAAGCGCTGCTGGATGTGCTGCGTCAGCACCGCGCCACGCTTGAAGCACGCGTTGCCAACTGGCCGGGTGTGCATCTAAGCGCACCGGAGGCAACCTATTTGGCCTGGCTTGATATGAGGGAAGCGGGGCTGGGAGAAACGCCTTACCAAACGCTCAAGGAGCAGGCCGGGGTGGCGCTTTCAGATGGGGCAGCGTTTGGCTACCCCGGCTTTGTACGGCTAAATTTTGGTACTACGGGTGCTCAATTGGAAGCAGCATTAACGCGCATGGATGCGCTATTGAAGCCTTAGCCATTAATAAAGCAGCGCAAACAGCTTGCGGCGATAGGCGACCGTCAACGGGTGGTCGGCGCCTAGCGCATCAAACACCTGCAGCAGCGTTTTACGTGCCGCGTCGTCGTTGTAGGTACGGTCGTGCTTCATTAGCGTAAGCAGTGCTTCAAGCCCTGCATCGTATTGACCATCGGCCACTTGGCGCAGGGCGCGCTGGAACTGCGCTTCGCTATCGTCGCGCTCACCCAAGGCCGCAATGTCTTCTGCGGAAAGCGCTTGTTCACTGAACGTAATGCTGGCGCGTACGCCACGTGCTGCGGGGCCATCGCGCTCTTCGGGGGGGAGATTTTCCAGCACGCTGCGCGCCTCATCTCCGCGCCCTTCAGCCACTAATACGCGGGCAAACGCCACTTGGTAGGCGTAGTGTTCCGGGTATTGCGTCACCAGGTCTTGGTAAATGCCGTGGGCTGTTGCGGTGTCGCCTTGCTCAAGCGCCGCCTCGGCCTGCTCTTCAGGGCTCTCTGGTGCATCGGCCGGGGCAGGGAAGTAGCGGCCTAACCATTCACGCACCTCTTTCTCGGGCAGTGCGCCCTGAAAATTATCCACAAGGCCGCCCTGGCTCACCAGTTTAACGTCCGGTACCGCCCGCACACCCAACTGTGCAGAAATTTCCGGGTTAGCGTCTGTATTTAGCTTACCAAGCAGGAAGGTGCCCGCGTATTCGAGCGCCAGCTTCTCCAGTACCGTCAGCAGTGTGGCGCAGCTACTATCGGCTGGTGAGTAGCAGCCCAGTAGTACTGGCACTTGCATTGACGCTTCCAGCACTTGCTGAATGTTGCTCGCATCAAGTTCGATGATCACATCTTCAGGGCGCACTGGCGCACGTTCGGTGTCAGCAGTATTCGTGCTTGCGGTATCCGCTGTCAGCGGTTTGCCGGTGCGAGGATCAATGATTGACATGGGTAAACTCAGCTTCGCAGAAAAATAATTGCTTATGATATGCAGGCAGTCACCGCCATATTCAAGCCGGAACGGTGCTAATCATGTAAATCTGAAGAGAAGGCTGGGCCAAGAGGGGCATAATGTGAATACTTAACATCAACGCCCTTGGTATAGACACAAAAAAGCCGCTACCTTTCGGTAACGGCTTTTCTGATAAATATGGTAGCGGGGACCGGATTTGAACCGATGACGGTAGCCCGTTATTACCCCAGGGGCGAGAGTGGGCGTCCTCCGTATCCGTTATCTGCCATGCTCCGCGTCCACTGCATGCAATTGTTCTACAACCTAAGCGATCCGGCCATGGAAGACGCTCTCTACGAGATCGAGTCCATGCGCCAATTCGCCGGTTTGAAGCTGGATCGATTACCGGACGAAACTACGATTCTCAAGTTTCGCCATTTTCTGGAACGCCACGGTCTTGGAAAAGTGTTGTTCCAGGAAGTGAACAAGCACCTGGAGAAAAATGGTCTGATGCTGCGTGAAGGCAGCATTGTCGATGCCACGATCATTTCTGCGCCCAGCTCCACCAAAAATAAGCAAGGTGAGCGAGACCCGGAAATGCACCAGACAAAAAAGGGTAATTCATGGCACTTTGGCATGAAAATGCACATCGGGGTCGATGACAAGCTCGGGTTGATTCACAGCATTGATACCACGGCGGCCAATGTCCATGACATTGTGCCTGCCGACAAGTTGCTTCACGGTGAGGAGCAAC
Organism: Halomonas sp. AOP43-D1-4; assembly: GCF_052446175.1. Lineage (NCBI taxonomy): Bacteria > Pseudomonadati > Pseudomonadota > Gammaproteobacteria > Oceanospirillales > Halomonadaceae > Halomonas > Halomonas sp. AOP43-D1-4. The sequence goes on along the minus strand of NZ_JBQSVY010000007.1, from coordinate 218,272 downwards.
GTGTCTTCGGTGATGCGGGCTATTTGGGTATTCAAAAGCGAGAGGAACACCAACATCGCGACGGCGTCGCATGGTATATCGCCAGGCGGCCGGGCACCCGAAAAAAGCTGGATCCCCGGCAACAGAAAATTGAAAAAATCAAAGCGAGTATCCGTGCAAAGGTGGAGCATCCGTTTCGGTACATCAAACAGGTCTTTGGTTATGGCAAGGTTCGCTATCGTGGGTTGGCCAAAAACACCCAACGCCTGCACTTGTTGGCAGCGTTCAGCAACCTGCTGTTGAGTGAGAAATACCTGTGAGAGTAGGGTTACTGCGCCTGTTTCCCGCTCAATGAGTGGGAAACAGACAAACATGGACAAGGAACGGGAGAAAAGTGTCTGAATTTTCGTTTTTCTATCAGCTCACGTGAGAGTTGATGAATATTGGCAGTTGTTCAGACCTTCCCTAATTCTAACTCGACGAGGTCCCCGCCGACTGCCTTATGAATTATTGAGGTAATGGCTTGAGTATTGTGGGTGCGAGATAAATAAACAATTGTTGCTTTGTATAAATGTCGGTTAGGGAGGCTGTCCCCTCGTCTCCCATATTGGCGTACTTACGGTTCCGTGTTCGGCGGCTCAAGAAGAATAACTAACCCATCTTACTGCATCATTACCGAGATACTTGGAAGTTCTCTCCCTTAGCAATCAAACCTGTCAACCGTAGAGTGTCCTCATGACGCTGGGTGTCATGCCTGGCTCACCACCAAAATGCCCCACGTCAGCGGGGCACAATTGCATAGCGTGCGTAAACGGTAGCTGGCGAAGTGTTGCTTCATTGAGCGTTCATCAGCCATTCGTGGTCGGGATCGTTGTGAAATTGCCACGCTCGCTTGGGGCCCGCCATTACATTTAAGTAATAGAGCGAGTAGCCATGGGAGGCGCCCACAGGGTGGTAGCCCTTGGGTACCAATACACAGCAGCCGTTTTCCACCGCCATCGTCTCGTCTAGGCTGCGGTCATCGGTGTAAACGCGCTGGAAGGCGAACCCTTGGGCAGGGTTAATGCGGTGGTAGTAGGTCTCTTCCAGGAGTGATTCTTGGGGTAAGTTATCCACATCGTGTTTGTGGGGTGGGTAGCTCGACCAGTTACCAGCAGGTGTAAATACTTCGACCACCAGCAGGCTATCAGCGGGCTCGGTTTCCGGCAAAATATCGTGAACATGGCGGGTATTGGTGCCCTGGCCACGGGTGCTTTGCTTGATGTTGTCGGGGGCGATCAGCCTTGGGGCGTGATTGCCCTGCCCAGGGGCTGCGCACACCGCGAGCTCTAAGTCCGTTGTGGCTTCCACCGCGTAGCTAACATGGTCCGGCAGATAAACCGCATAGGGTGGGATCTGTTCAAAGATATCCATGCGCTCGCCGATGTCTTCAAAACGGTGCTCGCCGCAGACCACATTAGCGCGACCGGTGAGCAGCACCAGGCAGACTTCCTGGTCATCGCTGCTGGTCTCCAGACGCTGGCCCTTGGCGAGTTTATGCACCCGAAAGCCAACATGCGTCCAACCAGCCGATTTAGGGGTAACGTCAATCACGGTGCCTTGGGCATCTGGGGCGGTGGGGCGTACCAGTAGTGAAGCCATATGTCGCTCCTTCTGATGGCTAGCTGCTCGTTTGGCAGCTGGCCATTTTCGTTATGAAAAGTAAGAAAAACAGACCCGTTTGCATCTGTTTACACCGAAGCGTCGAGTAGAATTTTGCGACCTTCACGCAATGAACGCTCCGCTGCATCGGCTAAGCGCAACGCCTCTAGACCATCCTGGGCACCTGCGAGCGGCGCACGCTTCTCTTTCCATGCTGCGACAAAGTCGCCAATTTCAAGTTGGTAAGCTTGAGCGTAGCGCTCCAGGAAAAACAACTTGGGTTTGTCTTCCACTTGGCCTGCTTCACCGGTGAAGCGCAGCCGGGTGTCGCTCTCGTTCTGGGCTTGCAGCATGCCTAGGCTTCCAAAAGCTTCGATACGCTGGTCGTAGCCGTAGTTGGCGCGTCGGGAATTGCTGATTTGACATAGCTTTCCACTGGCGGTGGTAAGGGTGACCATAGCGGTATCCACATCACCTGCTTCACCAATCGCAGGATCGATGATGCTGCTGCCGACGGCAAAGACACTTTCGATCGGTTCATCTAGCAGCCAGCGTGCCATGTCGAAATCATGAATCATCATGTCCCGAAACAGGCCGCCGGACTCAGCCACATACTCGGCAGGCGGGGGAGACGGGTCGCGGCTGATGATAGTGAGGGTTTCCAGCGCGCCAATACGCCCCTCGGTAACGGCCTGTTTAAGCGCGGAAAACTGAGGATCGTGGCGGCGATTAAAGCCTAGCGTACAGGTCACGGGATGCTCACTGAGTACCTGCAGAGCATCTCGCGTGCGCGCTAAATCCAAGGCGATGGGTTTTTCGCACAGAATTGCTTTGCCCGCGCGTGCGGCACGCTCCAGATACTCAGCGTGAGTGGGCGTGCTTGAGGCAATCAGTACGGCGTCAATGGCGTCATCCGCGAAGATTTCATCTACAGAAGCCGCACGGCTAGCGTACTGCTCGGCTAACGCCTCTGCGGCGGGATGATGGAAATCAGCCACGGCGGCCAGGGTAACGTTCGGGTGTGAATAAATGGCCTGGGCATGCACCTTGCCGATGCGTCCTGCGCCGATGAGTGCGAGTTTCATAAGCTCTCCTGTTTTGTTTTTGCTGTTGGCTTGCTTTTGGTGTTTAGGCCTTACGTTTTTTGTCATGGCCCTTTTCTTTGTCGCGTGTTTTGTCTTGCCTCACCCCTAGGGCAATTGCCAAGGTCTGGGTCAAGCAGAGCGACGCGGTCAAACTACGGAAACTTTTTACTTCGGCTTCGTTGACCACAAAGACGACATCTGCGAAGCGGGCCAGCGGGCTGAGGTTCGAATCGGTAATCACCACAATAGGCAGGCCACGCTGATGGGCGTCTTCGCAGGCTTTTTGGCTCTCTTCGGCATAGGGAGAAAAGCTGATGGTTAGTAGGGCGTCGTGTTGGCTCATAGCGCGCAGCTGCTCGCCGTACATTCCTCCCAGCCCATTGACCAGCAGTGCAGGTTTATCCACATGCGCCAGGGCATAGGTCATGTAGCTAGCTACCATGAAGCTTCGCCGTGCGCCCATTACATGAATCGCATGCGCCTTTTCAAAAATATCCAGCGCTTTTTCCAAACTCTCTGGATTAATGCGGCTGGGTAGCTGCTCTAGCACGGCGCGGTTGGCGTCAGCGAACTCCCATAACAGCTGGGTGCTATCCGGTGTTTCTCCGGTGGCGCTGCGTACGGCGCGAATCCGCTCGGTGTAGTTAGGCAGCTCATCGACCAGGCGACTGCGAAACAGCTGCTGCATTTCGGAAAAGCCCTTAAAGCCCAAGCTATTAGCCAGGCGAATTAAGGTGGATGGAGTGACATCTGCCTGTTCGGCAATTTTGGCCACGGTCGCCAGAGCAACCTCCTGGGGGTAATCAAGCATAAAACGCGCTGTTTGCTGCAAACGTTTGCTTAGCGTGTCGTACTCCGCAGTGATCAGCGTTTCCAGCTCACGGTAGCTTTGTGGTGGCTGTGGCATACAAATTCCTTCGCGTTTGTCCATCTAGCTCCCCTTTGCTTATGGACTACTGGGTATGCAGTACTGAGCAAAGTGACTGGTTGTTATGCAGTCTAGTTGATTGGAATAAATATTCCATTTATACCAAAGTATAGAATAAACAATTTGCATTAACTGCTATTTGGAATCTATATTCCATAGCGCCAAGGCATTTAATGCCACTTCCCTACCAACAACGATAACGTTATGAGGAATTATTTATGGCACGTCTATCTCAATGGCTTCTAGCCTCTGCCGCCACCACGGCATTAATGGCGGGTGCCGCACAAGCACAGGAATCGGAACAAGAAGCGAGCCGTTTCGTCATGGTGACCCATGGTGTTCCCTCTGATCCTTTCTGGTCAGTGGTGAAAAACGGCGCAGAGGCAGCCGCTGATCTCGTAGGCGCTGAGCTGGAGTACCGTGCACCATCGACCTTTGATATGGCCAAGATGCAGCAACTTGTACAGGCAGCGGTGGCATCGGATCCGGATGGCTTGATCCTCTCTTTTACCGACGAAGATGCCCTGGGCGGCGCTGTCCAAAATGCTGTCGATAATGGCATACCTGTCATCACCATTAACTCCGGTGGTGACGTGGCGAGGGATTATGGTGCCCGGCTGCACGTCGGGCAGAGTGAGTATGAAGCAGGGAAGCAGGCTGCTGAGCGCATGCAAGAAATGGGTGTTGAGAAAGGCGTCTGCGTTAACCATGAACAAGGCAACCAGGGACTCGATCAGCGCTGTGATGGCTTTGTCGAGGGCTTCGATGGCAATGCTGAGCAGCTAGCGACCACCTACGACCCCACCAACATTCGCAATGCCATTATCGCTTACCTTAATGAGAACAGTGATGTGCGCGGTGTGCTGACCTTGAGTGCATTGTCCGCTGATCCGATGATTCGGGCCATGCGTGAGCAGGGGGCAACCGATATGTTCACCCTCGGTACCTTTGATCTTTCACCCGGTATTTTGGAGGCCTTGGATGCGGGTGAGCTAAACTTTGCGATCGACCAACAGCAGTACATGCAGGGCTACTTGCCCGTGATGTTCCTAGATCAGTTCGTCAAGAACGGTCTGCTACCCGCAGGGGGTGTTGCCACCGGCCCAGGATTTGTCACTCAAGAAAACGCTGCGCAGGTCATTGAGTTGAGTAGCCAGGGCATCCGTTGAAAAAATACTTAATCGAAAAGGCTCGATGCTATCGAGCCTTGGGAGTCGATCGCCATGAGTTCCGATGAAACAAATCAAACTGTTGCGCCAGCAATAGCTCCTCAAGATGAGCGTATCCAGAGAGTCTCTTTCTGGAAGAAAGCGCTTAATCGCCCTGAACTGGGGGCGCTGGCCGGTGCCGTGTTGGTGCTTGCCTTCTTTATCGCTGCTTCCAGCGGCACTGGGATGTTTACCCCAGCGGGTATTATTAATTTTCTTGAAGTCGCCGCTCAGCTCGGCATTATCGCCACGGCGGCTGCGTTGTTGATGATCGGCGGAGAGTTTGATCTTTCGATTGGTTCGATGATTGGCTTGGCAGGCATTCTAATTGCCATCCCTGCAGTGGAGTATGGCTGGCCGCTATGGGCTGCAATTTTATTGGCGTTCGCCTGTGCGGGCCTGGTGGGCTGGATTAACGGTAATCTAGTCAATAAAACGGGGTTGCCGTCATTTATCGTTACCCTGGGCTTCCTGTTCATTCTGCGTGGCTTGGCTATCGGTACTAGCCGGTTGTTGACGGGACGTACTCAGGTGGGGGGAGTGCAGGATCATATTCCTGGAGATTGGTTCGCGGCGCTTTTCTCTGGAGAAGTCGCTACGGGACTATTTAGTTGGATGGCGGCAAATGGCTGGATGGCGACCAACTTTGCGGGCAACCCCACGGTCACCGGTATTCCCGTCTCAATTGTCTGGTGGCTGGGCTTAACCGCTGTAGCGACTTGGGTACTGCTATGCACGCCTTACGGTAACTGGATCTTCGCCAGCGGTGGCGATGCCAATGCGGCACGCAATTCGGGCGTCCCCGTCCATCGCGTCAAGATTTCACTGTTTATGTTCACCGCTTTCTCCGCCACCATCTTTGCCTGCATACAGGTGATGGATACCGGTTCGGCGGACACCATCCGTGGCCTGCTAAAAGAATTGGAAGCCATTATTGCGGTGGTGATCGGTGGCGCTTTGCTGACCGGTGGTTATGGATCCGCTATAGGCGCAGCGCTGGGTGCGCTGATCTTCGGCATGGTGCAAATGGGCATTTTTTACACCGGCGTTAACACTGATTGGTTCCAGGTTTTCCTGGGTGTGATGTTGCTGGTGGCGGTGTTATTCAATAATTACATGCGCAAAAAGGCGATGGAGGCTAAATAACATGACTACACGCACTCCAATGATTGAAATGCGCAGTGTCAGCAAACACTTCGGCAGTGTCATCGCCATCAGTGATATCTCGATGCAGGTCTATTCCGGTGAGGTTATGTGCCTGCTGGGGGATAACGGTGCTGGCAAGTCAACGTTGATTAAAACCCTTTCCGGTGTTCACCAGCCCACCCATGGCGAAATGCTACTGGATGGCAAACCCGCTCGTTTCAAGTCCCCGGCTTATGCACTTGACGCTGGTATCGCAACAGTTTTTCAGGATCTGGCGATGGTGCCTTTGATGTCGATTACCCGTAACTTTTTTATGGGTCGCGAACCGACGGTGGGCTGGGGGCCTTTAAAGCGGATTGATTGGAAGTATGCCGACCGGGTTGCTAAAGAGGAAATGGCTAAAATCGGCATCGATGTGCGCGACCCTAGCCAGCCGGTGGGCACGCTTTCTGGCGGGGAACGACAGTGTGTGGCGATTGCCCGTGCCGTCTATTTTGGTGCCAAGGTGCTGATTCTTGATGAGCCCACCTCAGCGCTTGGGGTTAAGCAGGCCTCTGTCGTACTGCGTTACATTGCCAAAGCCCGTGCGGATGGGCTTGCGGTCATCTTTATTACCCACAATGTTCACCATGCTTACCCAGTGGCTGATGCGTTCACCTTATTGTCACGCGGCGGCAGTTTGGGCTCCTTCCGCAAAGAAGAAGTCAGCCGCGAAGAGGTGCTCAATATGATGGCGGGTGGCGCTGAGCTTGAAAGCCTGGATGCAGAGCTTGCGGAATTCCAGCGTGACGATAAAGCCAAGAAGGCCAGCTTAACCGAACAAGACACTCAATCTTCGGATGAAACAAGCAGCACTGAACCCCCTTCACCGCGAACTGCGAGCGGCTATTAAGGAGCCATGATGAACAAACCTACTCCATCATCCCCGTTTACGCTGGCCGTCTGCGCTGAAATGGTGTTCCGCGATTTACCTGTGTTGGAACGAATTAAGCGCATTTCTGATTTGGGCTTCCAAATCGAAATCTGGGACTGGACTAAGCACGACATCGAGGCACTGGCCAATAGTGGTGCCACATTCTCATCCATGACTGGCTATATCACCGGCACCTTAGCGGATGCCGCTGGTGCCGATGAACTGCTACGCACCGCCGCTGAGTCGGTTGAGGTAGCAAAGCGCCTTGGTATTCCGCGCCTTAACCTTCATGGCACCGGGCTAGATGGTAATGGTTTGCCCGTTCAGTCTTGCCAAAAGATGACCGGCGCTATGTGGTTAAAAGCCCGCGACACGCTCAATAGGCTGGCGGATCTCGGCGAGCAGCACGGCGTCACCTTTGTGCTTGAAAACCTTAATACCGACGTTGACCACCCCGGCGTGCCGTTTGCTCGCCTGGCAGATGTGCTGGCGCTTGTAGAAAGTGTTGATCGGCCCAGCTTGCGCATTATGTTGGACGTTTATCACGCCCAAATTGGCGAAGGTAATTTGATCGAATTGATTCGCCGCTGCGGGCCGTACATAGGTGAAGTACAGGTGGCCGATGTGCCTGGACGCTGCGAACCAGGGACTGGCGAGATTAACTATCCGGCCATTGCCAAAGCGCTGAACGATATGGGCTACCGCGGCACCGTAGGGCTGGAAGGCTGGGCCTCTGGCGACGACGATCTCGCTCTCGATCGTTTCCGTGCTGCCTTCTCACTTTAGCGGCTGTTAAATCTTATCGATTGCCACCCAAGACGCTTTTATGCCCAGTGTCATCTTGTGACTAGTACCGCGAATTTGTGACGTGGGGAGACGTTTATGCTGAATAACAATATACAACACAGACCGCTTGACCTGATTTGCTTGGGGCGCGTAGCGGTTGACCTCTACGCCGAACAAATTGGCAGCCGCCTGGAAGATGTCGCCAGCTTTGCCAAATACCTGGGTGGCAGCTCGGGCAATATGGCTTACGGTACCGCTCGTCTCGGGTTGAAATCCGCCATGCTCTCGCGGGTCGGCGACGAGCAGATGGGCAACTTCGTGCGCGAAGAGCTGGAACGGGTGGGCGTGGATACCTCCGCGCTACAAACCGACCCCGAGCGCCATACCGGCCTGGTGCTGCTGGCGTTAAAAGATCGCGAGAGTTTCCCGCTGCTATTTTACCGCCGCGACTGCGCCGATATGGCCATCGACGCCGACGCCATCGACCCTGAATTTATTGCCCGAGCAAAAGCGCTGGCAATTACCGGCACGCATCTTTCTACCGATACCACCCGCCGAGCCTGCCGCAAGGCACTGGACGCCGCCGCCCATTATGGCGTGAAGCGGGTGCTGGATATCGACTATCGCCCCGTGCTGTGGGGGCTGACTAACCCTGGCGATGGTGAAACCCGCTTTATCGCCGATGATAAAGTGACCACCGATCTGCAGCGCTGGTTGTCAGATTTTGATCTGATTGTAGGTACCGAAGAGGAGTTTCATATTGCTGGCGGCAGTACGGACACCTTAACGGCCCTGCGCGCGGTGCGTGAGGTTAGCGAGGCTACCCTGGTATGCAAGCTGGGGCCCATGGGCTGTGTGGTGTTTGAAGGCGCCATTCCTGACCGCATTGAAGACGGCATTCTGGTCAAGGGCGTACAGGTTGAGGTGCTCAATGTGCTGGGCGCCGGGGATGCCTTTATGAGCGGGCTGCTACGTGGCTGGCTACGCAATGAACCCTGGCAAACCAGTGCGGGTTTCGCCAATGCCTGTGGCGCGCTGGTGGTGTCCCGCCACGGCTGTGCCCCGGCCATGCCCACCGAAGACGAGTTATTCGATTACCTGGCGCGCCGCGACGAGGTACCCCGCCCGGATATCGATCAACGCCTGAATCATCTGCACCGGGTCACCACCCGCATGCCTGCGCAGTGGCCCGAAGTGCTGGGCCTGGCATTTGATCACCGCCGCCAGCTCACCGATATGGCCCGCGAAGAGTATGCCGACAGCGCGCGGCTGCCAGCACTCAAAAAACTCCTGGTCACCGCCGCCGAAGAGGGCGCCAAGCTGGGTGGTATATCCACTCCCGCGATTCTGGTAGACGACGTGCTGGGTCAGGATGCGCTCAATCAAGCCAGTGGAAAAGGCTGGTGGATTGGTCGACCGGTAGAGCTTCCAGGCTCACGCCCGCTGCGTTTCCAGCATGGCGATGATTTAGGTGCCTGCCTGCGCAACTGGCCTAGAGAACAGATAATTAAATGCTTGGTGTTCTACCATCCTGACGATGAACTCTCGCTGCGCTTAGAGCAGGAGGAGCGGCTGCGCCAGCTCTATCAGGCGGCCTGTGCTTATGGACTGGAACTGCTGATTGAAGTCATACCACCCGCGACCATGCCCAATGACGATACTACCCTGCCGCGCAGCCTTCAGCGGCTCTACAACCTGGGCATTCGCCCAGACTGGTGGAAACTACCTGCCATGTCAGATGCAGCCTGGAAGGCGGTGGGCGAGACGATTGAGCGGGAGGATACCTACTGCCGTGGGGTTGTACTGCTCGGACTCGACGCCCCTATGGACGATATGAAACGCGGCTTTGAAGCAGCGGCCAATCATACCTGCTGTAAGGGTTTCACCGTTGGGCGCACGCTATTTGCCAGCGCGAGTCGCGACTGGCTGGCCGGGCGTATCGACGACGCCAGCTTGGTAGAGCGGGTCGCCCAGAACTATGCCGAACTGATAAAGGCGTGGCGACAATTAAGACAGACACAGCCGCAAACGTTGGCTCACACGGAGGAGGCGTAAGATGAGCACCATTCGACTCACCATGGCCCAGGCGCTGGTCAAGTACCTCGCCGCTCAGCGTATCGAGATGGATGGCCAAGAAGTGGCGCTGTTCGAAGGCGTGTTTGCGATTTTTGGTCATGGCAACGTGGCGGGGTTAGGCGAAGCGCTCTACCACGTGCAAGACGAATTGCCGACCTTCCGCGCCCATAACGAACAGTCCATGGCCCACGCGGCGATTGCTTTTGCTAAAGCCAATGGCCGTAAGCGCTTGATGGCGGCGACCAGCTCCATCGGCCCAGGGGCGACCAATATGGTCACCGCCGCGGCGCTCGCCCACGCCAACCGTTTGCCGATCCTGCTGCTGCCGGGGGATACCTTTGCCACCCGCGAGCCGGATCCGGTACTCCAGCAGGTGGAACATTTCGGTGACCCAACCATTACCGTCAACGACTGTTTTCGTCCGGTGTCGCGCTACTTCGACCGTATTAATCGCCCGGAACAGCTGCTGACCAGCCTGCCCCAGGCGATTGCCACCCTGCTTGACCCCGAACACTGCGGCCCCGCGACCCTGGCGTTACCCCAGGATGTGCAAACCTTTGCCTACGATTACCCAGAGGCCTTTTTTGCCCCCAAGGTACATCGCATTCGCCGCTCGCCACCGGATGCTGTCGAGCTTCGCCAAGCCATCGCCACGCTGCAACAGGCCAAGCGCCCGTTGATCATTGCCGGAGGTGGCGTGCATTACGCCTCTGCCTGCGATGCCTTGGCAGAGTTTGCCAAAGTACGGGGCATCCCGGTCGCTGAAACCCAGGCCGGAAAAGGCGCACTGGCCGATAGCCACCCCTGCGCGGTGGGGGCCATCGGGGTAACTGGCAGCGCAACCGCTAACCAGTTGGCGGAGCAGGCGGATGTCATTCTGGCGGTGGGCACGCGGCTGCAGGACTTTACCACCGGCTCCCGGGCGCTGTTTGAAGGTAGCGAAAAAACGCTGATTGCCCTGAACGTTGGCCGATTCGACAGCCTGAAGCATCAAGCGCTGCCGCTAAGCTGCGATGCCTTGGTCGGGCTGGGTCAACTCGACGCAGCGCTGGGCGAATGGCGCGGCAGCGATGAATGGCGCGAACAAACCGGAACGCTCAAGCACGAATGGGCTGAGGTCGTGCGCAATGTGACCGCCGATCAAGGGCTGGCACTGCCCACCGATGCTCAGGTGATCGGCGCCGTCAATCGCCAGGCAGGCAACGATACCACCGTGGTATGCGCCGCCGGTGGCTTGCCCGGCGAGCTGCATAAACTCTGGCAATGTTCGGGCCCCGGCAGCTACCACGTTGAGTACGGTTTCTCCTGCATGGGCTATGAAATTGCGGGCGGGCTGGGCGTCAAGATGGCCAAGCCTGACAACGAGGTAGTGGTGATGGTCGGCGACGGTAGCTACCTGATGCATAACTCGGAACTGGCGACATCTGTGATGCTGGGCCACAAGTTGACGGTAGTGGTGTTGGATAACCGGGGCTATGGCTGTATCAACCGCTTGCAGCAGGCCACCGGTGGCGCAGGGTTCAACAACCTGCTGCAAGATTGCCGCACTGTCGAGGCCGGCGCTCCCAAAACCGATTTTGCCGCCCACGCCAAAGCGTTGGGCTGTGAGTCTGAATCGGTGAGCGGCATTGCGGAGCTGGAGCAGGCGCTGGTGCGCGCTCGCAGCGCCACCTCGACCTATGTGATTGCTCTGGATACTGACCCGTTACCCAGCACCCAGGAAGGCGGTGCCTGGTGGGACGTCGCTGTGCCCGAGGTTTCCGAGCGTGAAGCGGTCAATAAAGCCTATCAGGGCTATCGCGAGGCCAAGCAGCGCCAACGCCATTAATACCAACAAACATGATCACAAGGAATACGCTATGCCAACGGTTACTTTAGGCATCAACCCGCTCACCTGGACGAACGACGACTTGCCCAGCCTGGGCGGCGCAACACCGCTGGAAACCTGCTTGCAAGAGGGGCGCGAAGCGGGTTTTAGCGGCTTTGAATTAGGTAATAAATTTCCCCGCACGCCCGACGCCTTGAGACAGGTCCTGAGCGCCCACGACCTGGCGCTTGTGTCGGGCTGGTACTCCGCGCAGCTGCTGGAGCGCACTCCTGAAGAGGAGATTGACGCCATTCAGGATCATATGAACCTGCTCAAGGAATGCGGTGCGAAGGTAATGGTGCTGTGTGAAGTTACCCACTGTGTACATGGCGATCAGGAGCGCCCGCTCTCCCAACGTCCGCATCTTTCCGAGCAAGAGTGGCAGCGCCTGATGAATGGCCTGGAGGTGGTGGGCGACTACCTAAAGTCCCAGGGTATACAGCTGGTTTATCACCACCATTTGGGCACGGTGATCGAAAGCCAGGCCGATGTTGAGCGCTTAATGGACAACACCGGTGAAGGGGTGGGGCTGCTGCTTGATTTTGGTCATCTGCGCGGTGCGGGCGGCGACCCGCTCGCCATCGCCAAGCGTTACAGCGGGCGCATCCATCATGTGCACTGCAAAGACCTTCGCTTCCCAGTGCTGGACGCGGTACACAACCGCGACAAAAGCTTTTTAAACGGTGTGTTAGACGGCCTGTTTACGGTGCCGGGGGATGGCAATGTGGATTTCCTGCCTGCCTTAACCCACCTGTGCGAACAGGGCTACCAGGGGTGGTTAGTGGTTGAAGCCGAACAAGACCCGGAAGTCGCTCACCCGCTGGCCTATGCCCGCCTGGGTTACCGCAACTTACGCCAACTTGCCGAGCAGGCAGGTTTTGACGTTGCCAGCTAAACATAAACAGCGCCAGTAACGCCTTTTAATCAGGAGCTTGTATGCAAACGTTATCCCACTATGTTAATGGCCAACTCTCCGCCGGGCAGAGCCAGCGCACTTCGCCGGTTTATAATCCCGCCACCGGTGAGCAGAGCGCACAAGTAGCGCTCGCCACTGCTGACGAAACCTGCGAAGCAGTGCGCATCGCCGATGAGGCCTTTGCCGCCTGGTCTAAAACCTCGCCGCTGAAGCGCGCGCGTATTCTGTTTAAGTTCAAGGCGCTGGTCGAGGAGCACACCGATGAGCTGGCACGACTGGTCTCCAGCGAACACGGCAAGGTGTTTTCTGACGCCAAAGGCGAAGTGACCCGCGGCCTGGAAGTGGTCGAGTTTGCCTGTGGCATTCCCCATCTCCAGAAGGGCGAGCACTCCATGAACGTCGGCACCGGCGTCGATAGCTACTCGATGATGCAGCCGCTGGGCGTGTGTGCAGGTATCTCGCCGTTCAACTTTCCCGCCATGGTGCCCATGTGGATGTTCCCCATCGCCCTGGCCTGCGGCAATACCTTCATCATGAAGCCTTCGGAGAAAGACCCCTCTACGCCGCTGCGCTTAGCCGAGCTGCTTAAAGAAGCGGGCCTGCCGGATGGTGTCTTTAATGTCGTCAATGGTGATAAAGAAGCGGTGGATGTGCTGCTCACCGATGAGCGTGTCCAGGCAGTTAGCTTTGTGGGTTCCACGCCCATCGCTGAGTACATCTACGCTACCGCATCAGCCCATGGCAAGCGTGTTCAGGCCCTGGGCGGGGCTAAAAATCATATGGTAATCATGCCCGATGCGGATCTCGATCAAGCCGTGGGTGCCCTCATGGGCGCGGCCTATGGCTCGGCAGGCGAGCGCTGCATGGCGATTTCCGTCGCGGTGCCCGTGGGCGAAGAAACCGCCAACCGCCTGCGCGAAAAACTGGTGGCCGAACTGGATAAGCTGACGGTCGGGCCTGGCCTGGTCGATGGCCCGGATAACGATATGGGGCCGCTGATCACCCGCGAGCATCTTGAGAAAGTGGCGGGCTATATCCAGGTCGGCGTGGATGAAGGCGCAGAACTCGTGGTCGACGGTCGCCAGACCACGGTTGATGGCGCAGGCGATGGCTACTTTATCGGTGGCAGTCTGTTTGACCATGTGACGCCCAGCATGCGTATTCACTCCGAGGAGATATTTGGCCCGGTACTGGCCATTGCTCGCGTGGCGAGCTTCGACGAAGCGGTCAGCATGATCAATGCCCACGAATACGGTAACGGAACGGCGATCTTTACCCGCGATGGCGATGCGGCGCGCCAGTACTGCGAGCAGATCCAGGTTGGCATGGTCGGCGTTAACGTGCCGATTCCGGTGCCCATGGCGTTCCACAGCTTCGGCGGCTGGAAGCGCTCGCTGTTTGGCCCGCTGCATATGCACGGCCCGGACGGTGTGCGTTTCTATACCCGTATGAAAACCATCACCCAGCGCTGGCCCAGCGGCATTCGTGAAGAGACCAACCACTTCACCATGCCGACCATGTAAACAGTCTACGGGGCAGGACATTAATTAACGCCGGGTCTAGCCCGGCGTTATTGTTTTAAAATAGGGATAGTCACAATGAAAACCCTCAAGATTGGCCTAATCGGCACCGGCTTTATGGGCAAAGCCCACGCCATCGCCTTTAATGCAGCGTCCAGCGTTTTTGAGCTGCCCGCCAAACCCGTTTGCGAACTGCTGGCGGACGTCGATCTCGCCACTGCAGAGAGCCGAGCGCGGGCCTGGGGCTTTGCCCGCGCCACCGACGACTGGCGCGCCTTGGTAGCAGACAGTGAGGTGGACGTGGTGGATATCTGTGCGCCCAATTTTCTGCATAAAGAGATGGCGCTGGCTGCCATTGCCGCTGGCAAGCATGTTTACGCCGAAAAACCGCTGGCACTGAGCACGGCAGACGCCAATGAGATGGTCGCCGCGGCTGAAAAGGCGGGTGTCAAAACCCTGGTGGGCTTTAACTACATTCGCAATTCTGCCACCCAGCTGGCCCGCCAGATTGTTGCCAGCGGCGACATCGGAGAGCTGATTCACTTTCGTGGTCGGCATAACGAGGATTACCTGCTCGACCCGGAAAAGCCCCACGACTGGCATACCAAGCGGGCGACCGCAGGCGCCGGTGCATTAGGCGATGTGGGGTCGCATATTCTCAATATGGCCGAGTTTTTAACCGGGCAGCGCATTACCCAGGTATGCGGCCAGCTACAAACTGTCATACCCACTCGGCCCAAGGCCGACGGCAGCGGTATGGCGGCGGTAGAGAACGATGATCAAGCCCAGGCAATGCTGCGTTTTGATCAGGGGTTAATCGGTAATATCGAAACCTCCCGGGTGGCGGCTGGGCGCAAAATGGGCTTGGCCTACACGCTAACGGGCACCAAAGGCGCCATTGTGTTTGACCAGGAGCGCATGAGCGAGCTGCAGCTGTATCGCCATGGCGATGCCCACGGCCGGCGCGGCTTCACCACCCTGTTAGCAGGCCCGGAACACCCTGACTATGCCGCTTTCAGCCCCGCACCGGGCCATAGTCTGGGCTATAACGATCAGAAGATTATCGAGGTGCGCGATCTGGTCGAAGGCATCATCAACGACCGTCCCCTCTATCCAGACTTCCGCGAAGCCGCGCGGGTTAATCGATTAATAGAGGCTATTGAAACGTCAGATCAGACGGGGCAGTGGGTTCAAGTCTAATATCAGAAGCCCTTGCCTTTGTGTGGCTGTATCCAGAACAATGCACCAGCAGTAGGCACCTTGTTAGAATTCAGCAGTGACTATCTCATCCTAGCTTAAATGGACGATGCAACCGCTACTTCAGCGGTAGCAGGTTTTAGTGCGGCCTCCCGTCAACCATCCAATGAGCGTGTTGCACTCAGATTATGCATTTACCATCTGTGGGTGACGTCGGCTCTAGGACGCTCGCAAGTTGAGGAAGATTCTTGACTGTATTCATTACTGGAACGCCAGTGTCAGGCTCTTTTAGAGCGGTGCTTGTTCAACCCTACATCCCTCGCGCCCAGCGCTTAGGAAACTTTGATGACTACTTTGCCGAACGCACCGCGAGCTAGGTGCTCGTAGGCCTGAGGGGCTTCTTCAAACGAATAGACGTTGTCGATTACCGGCCGGATTGCGTGCTGGTTCAGGAAGTCATTCATGCGATGGTGACGAGTGGTTTCTCTTGTAACACCAAGTCTATAGCAACCTAGTTTGCTCGGAAGAGGCCAGCTGATATCCCATTGCTCTGTAGCCTTTCTCGCGTTTTCGGAACATGCGTTCAAGCATTGGCAGTCCAGTATCAAGGTAGTCATAGACAGTGACTTCCTGTTTGCCTTCAACCGCTCGGTGAATCCTACCAGCGTACTGCGACAGCGTTCCTTTCCAGGCGATGGGCAGGGCTAAAAACAACGTGTCTAACCGAGGCAAGTCAAAACCTTCTCCGATGTATTTGCCAGTTGCAACGATAACCTGAGCTTTATGTAACTGCGCTTCCGCCGCCTGGCGTTCTCTGACACGCATCCCACCACGCAACACAACCGACGATATGGATTCAGCGGCCAGCAGTGCTGCCAGTGTCTCGGCGTGCTCTCGTCGTTCCGTCAGTAGAAGGCAGTTTGCCTGGTTGTTCACGCAGCTTGCTACATCCTGAACAATGTCCTGATTCCGGGCGTTGCTCTGTGCAAGCCAACGGTAAACTGAGGCTATATGGGGGCGTTCACGAGACTGATAGATATCGGTAGGTGGAACTTCATGACGCTCCCGAAGAATGACACGTTGGACAAACTGGGAGCTGTGTTCCGCCCGTACTTTGTGACGAACGGGCCCTGCAACCATCAACATGATCTTTTGGTGCCCATCTTGGCGGTCAGGTGTTGCGGTCAGGCCGACGACGTAGCGAGCGCTGACTTCATTAAGAAGCATTTCGTAGCGAGGGGCTGAGATATGGTGGCATTCATCGATGATGATCTGGCCGTAGTCTCTAACCACGCTGGAGACCGTATTGTCTTTCTTATTGAGTAGACTCTGGTAGGTGGCAACGTCGACCTGACCGGTAGGTTTCTTTTTCCCACCGCCTATCACACCCACGGAGACACCCTCAATAAAGGTTTCCAGACGCTCCTTCCATTGTCCTAGTAACTGGCGACTGTGAGTGAGGATCAATGTGTTGACCTGCCGCTTGGCTATAAGGCCAATGGCCGTTACGGTTTTACCAAAAGCGGTCGGCGCATGAAGTATTCCGGTATCATGCTCGGCAAGTGCCTCCACCGTCCTATTCTGATCATCACGCAGCGTTGCTTTCAGACTGATACCATTTAGAACCAGGCCTGGCAGTCTGCGGTCATCGATTTCTACCGTTATTCCCTGGCCCAGCAACAATGCCTGGAGCTCATCAAAACAGCCTCTTGGTACCGAGAGATAACCTTGCTCGATTCGGGCACAGGATATGTAGCGAGGGATACCATGCGTTGAGAAACGCAGTGCCTGTGTTTTAAAAAATACGGGATTGGCAAAGCTCGCCATGCGCTTAATTCGTGCAGCCAGTGTCCCGGGTATGTCTGACAACTTCATATAAATATGATTGGCCAGTATGAGCGTGACGGTTTCAGGACATCCGTTAATTTTCTCTGTTTCAATTGATAACCCTTGTTCCCACGGCAATGTAACGTCTGCGGTAGCATCGGAATCAGGCTCCCTGCCCACCTTTTCCCCGAGTTGAGCCGGTGAAAGAGATTCTTGCCGACTGAGCAATGCCCATTGATCCGGATAAGGAATCAAGTCATCGTCGACGAACACAGTACATCCGCGTTTTCGCACTTGGTGTTGAAGCGGAAGGGCAATCAAATTGCCAAACCCACCAGCGGGCATCGTGTCCTGATTGGGGAATAACCGGTCATAGGAATTGAAGGACAAGCCCGGATGGTGGTCCATGGCTTTATCCAGCAACTTGAAACCCAACGTCCTCGCCGACCAAGCCGGAACGGCTTCCGAAAAGAATACCCACAGATGGGCACCCGCTCCAGACCGAGAGATCTCAACAAGATAAGGAATATCTTCATCACGACAAGCCTGAGCTAGCGCACGGACATCTGCTTTCCAGTTCTCTTTATCAAAATCTACTGCCAACAGATAGCAGGAGCTATCCGGTAGTAAAGGGTAAAGGCCAACCACCTGCTTACCCGACAGGTGGTCGTATACTGCATTAAAGTCCAGGGGTTTGAATTTTCTATTGGGACATTCCCCGCACTTGATTTGGGGTTTCTGACAGAGCCCTGGGACCCATTCGTTGTCACAGGCGACGGCATAGCCGGAACGGCCACCGGAATTCTGCCAGCGAATCGCATAGACATCCTGCCTGCCCCGAAAAAGGTTCCGGAACAGTTTGGTTTTTTGATCGGGGGTTAGCTGCGGTACTGTAGGTCGGTGCGCAGCATGATGCAGCTCGCTCTTCCGGGAAAGAAGGGCAGCCTTTTCCTTCTCAAGCTCTGATAATCTCAGCTCAATAGCAGCGAGTTCTTGATCTGCTCGGATACCTACCTCGTGCTTAGTGCGGTTCTTTTATTTGATGATCTAGTAATTCAGTACAGCTTATAAGCGCTAGTTTATCGTCAGTGCAGTAATAAAGGTCATCATGCCTGTTAGCCTGACTAATAGGGTTGCATCAGGTTTTTCAACTCATCTGCTCGCTTGGTGGTTTCGCTGAGCAAGCATGAATTGGCGTTGATGCGCGCCATTGTTCCTCCTTCCGGGTCAGCATAGAAACCACAATTGGCTTCCTTGTATGTAATCCATGCACGTTGGGCGGTAAGCAACTGGTCGCGCCGTTCACTGCTCAACTGGCTACGAAGCTGCTGGTAGTTGTCATTGAGCCTCTGGTCCTGACGCTCATATTCGTTTGATATGCAGGTAACCATATCGACAGTGCTAACAGCTTGCTGCATACATGCTTCATACGATTGCGAATTTTCATTACCGTAAGTGACCGCGCTAGCCAACAGAGTAGCGACGAGTAGGGGATGGCGAATACATAGACGTTGCATGGCGCTATTTCTCTCTTTGAATGATGAAACGTGCTCGTGACTAGAAGAGGGCATTGTTTTTAATAACCCTACACAATGGCTTAAGGACTGACCAACTCTGTCTTTGACGCGCACTCTTACTCAATAGAAACAACTGCCGGTTCAAAGCCACAGCCTCTATTATTAGAATAGCCAATTATTCTGAGGTTGGTGCATGGTTTGAATATTTAACTGACACACGGGTCTATTGCACAGAACCAGCAAAGGTTACTGAAGTGAGTACATCCAGCTCATCTTTTGCCCTGTGTAATTTATCTATTTTGTTCATGATTATTTAGCATTACTCCATGTCTACCATTGCTTATATAAGTCCCTGGCTCTGGTGAGCTGGTTTATATACTCGAGCCGTAGGTGTTTGTAGAACCTAGAGCAGCAACTATTACCGCTTAACAAAGATTTAGGTGTCAGCATCAGTACATCGCGATACATGATCAGTTAATTCAAACACATAAGGCGCGGGATCTCGCTATTTAGCTCGGCCAGTTTTGGGCTTCACTGACATTACCAAAAGTATTTGTAGGACAGTACCTATATCCTTGCTTAGCATAATGATACCTTCATCATCATTAATACTTCCTCACTATTTAGCATGATAGACACAGTGCGACGGGGAGTGTCGGAGCTTTTGCTTATCCTCCTGGCATCCCTTTGTCGCCTCTGGTTGATACAAGGAAACAGGCATGTCAGCTCTTTACGCCCTCGGTGAGCGGGTGGTTATCCGTGATTGCGAATGGATCGTCCGTCGGGCAGGCCCAGTGACGACGGCGGCTATGTGCTCACCGTGGAGGGCCTTTCGGAACTGGTGAGCGGCAAAAGCGCGCGTTTTCTTATCAAACTGGAAGAGTAGACCGGTGCCATTCGCATGCTCGACCCCGCTGAATCTCGGCTACGGCGTGAGCAGTTTCAAGTTGAGATAGGATCGGGTTGGGATGCAATCGCCAAGTTTGCTGACCCAGCTGTTGAGGGCCTTATAGCACAGTATCGTGCAGCGGGTATGCCAGCGATATCGTAAATGATAAAGGCGAGGTAGTGGCGAATCTGGAGCTTGCTTGGTGGGGCCCAAACATTGGTGTTGCTATAAATGAGCAAGATAATCAGGCGTCACGGAAGTTAGGTTGGCGCGTCGATAAGGACAACTTCACCATAGAAAAAGTCCATCAGCTACAAGTTGTATTGCTGTCAGGATGAAACGTTGAGGTGTCCATTGTTACTAGTCAGGATCAAAACCACTCTGACCCACAGAGTTGTGACAGGAAAAATCAATTCGCCCACAAGATGCTGGAGAACTGACCAAAGATGACGGTTCAGGTTGCAACATGCAGTGCTGCCCAGTTGTTTTCCGGTCACTTGCTGGAAGATCAGATTACGGGTGATGCTCGCATTCTCAGCAGTGATGGCACGGCCATTGTTGGGGAGTTGACGATTCCCGAGTATCAACGCCCTTACTGTTGGCAGGATACCCAGTTGAACGCCTTGCTGCAGGATATTACTCAACACAGCAGACACCGCCCGGCGCTGTCTTACTACCTTGGCAGCCTGATTCTGCATCAGGCCCATGGTCAGTTGAATATTATTGATGGCCAGCAGCGCATCACCACCTTGGCGTTGATGGGTTGCTTGCTACAACAGCACAGCGAAATTCAGGCTTCTTTGCTGCAAGGGTTGGAGTACGAGCATCCCATCAGTCAGCAGCAGATCAAGCACAACCTGAAATGGCTGAAAGAGAAATTCAGCAGCCAGCCGGAGTATTGGCAAGGTTTGGTGGATTTTAACAAGCTGCAATTCACACTGGTGGTCACCCTGACGGAAGACGACGCTTACCGCTTTTTTGAAACCCAGAATACCGGGGGTGTGCGTTTGGGTGGGCCGGATATTATTAAGGCGCACCACCTGCGTGCGGTAGATAAGCTGCATCAGAAGCCGTTTGCCAAACAGTGGGAATCCTTGGGCAAGCTGGATGACACCGTCAGCGCGCTGTTAAAGGGCCGCTATTGGCAGCGGATCAGTATGCGTGAGCTTCCTTCGCATCAGCAAAAAAAACAGCTGCGGGACTGCATCGTGTCGGAATTCGCACAACAAACCGGCAAGGGTGAAGATATCGCTTTTGGCCGTACCTATCGCCACACCGGGCTGGCAGGTGATGTCAGCCAACACCAGGCGCAACAGGGCTACGATGTGCGCCAGCCGCTGAATGCCGGGGTCAATACCATTCGTTATTTGAGCTATTTCCAGGGCTTGTATAACTGCTACTGGGGAAAACCCGACTTGCCCCATCTACCCGGCTATCATTCACTCATCGTCTGGCTTAAAGGCATGGAGGGCTGCGGCTATCTGGAAGGTTTGTACAAAGCCTGCCTGCTGCTCTACATCAGCCAGTTCGGCGAGAACCAGCTGGAACAAGCAGCCAAAAAACTCTTCCGCGTAGTGTATTCACGGCGGGTCAGCAATCAGAAAGCCGTACGTGAAAAATCAATTTATGCCTTTGCCAGAGAATATCCGGTACTGGATTGGATCGGGCTCAGTTACACGCCGGAGCAGTGTTTCGCCTATCTGGATAGCTTTGTGTTGACGGTGGAGGGCAGCAATCTGGATAAAAACAGCGTGAAAAAACGCTATATGGACAAAGTCTGCGAATTCTTTGCTTTGGAATTGAAGCCTGGGCAATACAAAGAAAGCTTTGCTCAGGCGCTCACTCTTAAAGTGGCAGGAGATCCACTATGAGTTCAGTGGCAACCTGCCATCAGGTGAACACAGAACTACTGACCTTGCAGAAGGTGAACGACCGCGGCCTGGGCTTTCTGATTCCCAGCTATCAGAGGCCCTATGTCTGGTCAGACGAGGATGTGGTCAAGTTGTTTGAGGACATCAAAGAGGCTTTCTCAACCGGCGAGACGCAATACTTTATTGGTAGTTCGCTTTCTGCTCGGCGAGCTTTTGATGATCGAGAAGTGTACGAACTGATCGACGGGCAGCAGCGCACAACGACCCTGATGCTCATTTCTATCGCCTTCAAGGCATGGGCAGAGGGCGTGTATTCAAAACTGGCTGAAGTATCGCTGTTGGGTGAGCATTCACGCCTGAGCTTTGAGATCCGCGATTCTGTCAGCAATCTGCTAGGCAGTTATGCGGGGTTGGAAAAACTTCCCCGGCCAGGGGATGAAGAAATCAAACACGATGAATACCTGAAATCGCTGGCAGCCAACCTGACAGTGCTCCAGCAGCAGGTCGAAAGACTGAAAAAGGACGCTGACTTTGATCTCGGTGCCTTTGCCGATTACCTGTACAGCAAGGTTATTTGGGTCAACAACCTCGTGCCAGCCACCATGGATCTAAACCGCCTCTTTGCCAGCATGAATACTGCCGGCATTCAGTTGGAGCCGGTGGATCTGTTGAAAGCCCGCCTCCTGAAGAAGATCAACACCGATAAAGCGTTGTATAGCAAGATCTGGCAGGCTTGCGAGCATCTGGAAAACTATTTCGAGCGCAACCTGCGTCAACTGTTTCCCCAAGCCGGTAGGAATGATCTGGAATACGAAGATCTGAAACGGTTCAGTGGTGCCTTTTCACAACCGGACAGCGCATCGGGTATAGAAGATAGAAAGGGCAAATCAGTGGCTCAGTTATTGGCAGAGATGAATGCCGGTGATGCCCCGGAAAATGTCAAAGAAAAAGAACTGAACGACACTACGGAAAATATCGACGCAGAAACGGTTTACTGTCGTTCCATCATCGGCTTTGAGCTGCTGCTGATTCATGCCCTGCGAATTTTTCATGCACAAAAAGGTTGGCCTGATCTGGGACAACGCATCAAGGCCGGTCATTTGCTAGCCTGTTTTGAGGGGCTACTAAAGCAGGATGAGGCCGTCATTAAGGCCTTTATCGAGCTACTGTGGCAAGTGCGCTACCAGTTTGATACCTGGGTGGTGAAGTGGGTTGAACATGATGACAGGGAAGACCCTCAGTTACGTTTAACCACCATCAGCCGATCTTTTTCTGGAAATGATTACTACATCAACCGCACGGCAAAAGATCTGAGCGAATTGGTGCAGTTGCAGTCTGTGCGTAATTTTACCGGCGATCGCTCAGCCCAGTATTGGCTAACAGCGCTGCTTGGCCGCTTGATTGACCAGCCTGATATGACGGACTCACAGGTACTGGCAACACTGGAGCAACTGGATAACGAACTGTCGTTAACCACTGAAACCCAGAAAGAAGCCAGCTTTAAAATAGCCAGCGGGCGGCACCCAGTGTTGGCTGACTGGTCCACGAAGGAGCGGTATTTGGATACGCCCCTTGGTACCAGTTTTGAGCACTACTGGTTTCAGAAGCTGGAGTACCTGCTGTGGAAGCATGGCGATAAGCGCAATGACAAGCTGAAACGCTATCGCATCACCTCGAAGAATTCTGTTGAGCATGTGCATCCTCAGAATGAGGAGCATAAAACTACCCTAGCAAAGAGTTCGTTGGATGCGTTCGGTAACTTGGTGCTGTTGAGTCCGGGTGAGAACTCATCCTACAGCAATCAGACTGTGCTCAAGAAAAAGGCAGATTTTCAAAGTAAACCCCGGTATGACTCATTAAAGCTCAAAGAGATTTTTGAGCTGCACACCGATATCGGAAATCAGTGGGCCGAGGCAGAACTTGCCACACACCAAAAACGGATGCTTGAGGTGCTGCGGATGCATTACCAACAGGGAGAAGGCAGTGATGGTTAGCCAAACCAATGAGCATGCACTGGAGACTACTATCGAGCAGGCCCTCACTGGTATGACAACCGAGGAGATGAAAGCTGCCGGCGATGTGAGGCAAACACCGGCCGACGATCTGGTGGCCAACAGCGGTTTTCGTCTTGGCTTGCCTATAGATTTCAATGCCCAGTATGTCATTGATGAAAAGCTGTTCTGGCGTATTTTGAAGCAAACGCAGAGTACTCAGCTGGCTAAGCTGAAAAGCATAATCCTGCTGACTGGCAGTGCACAAGCTGCTGTAACGCTATGGCCGGCTAATGAAGAAGCACGGCATCCTGCATCTACTGAAAAAGGCTCGGTCAGTCGATAAAGAAATTAGCCACGGATAAGTATAAAACTCCGTCTGCCAACCAATTGGATTCAAAACGCGGATGCCTAAGTCATTACACAGGACATTAATTAGCTGGATCGGGGCTAATGATCTAAAAGCTGTGGGCCATGAACCTGCTGGCCCAATATGGTCGACGTTGAAAAACATCCCATTTGACGCAGTGCAACTACTCTATGCCTATCCATACGAGCAGGTGTCTCCCTATATTGCTTGGCTCGAACGTCACACTGACATCGCAATTGATGCTTGTGAGGCAAGTCTTAGCTCCCCTGTCGACTTTGGGGAAATTTACTTGGCGGTGGAACCTTACCTAGCCAAGCTTGCTTCAACCGGTACTGAAATATCCATTCTCCTAAGCCCTGGTGCTCCGGCTATGCAGGCAGTCTGGATTCTATTAGGGAAAACTAAGTTCTCGGCTGTTTTCTATCAGTCTTCTCTTGAAAAAGGTGTGGAGAGGGTAAAAATACCGTTCAAACTTGCTGCAGAGTTTGTGCCTGCGGTTTCAGATATTTCAGATGAAAAACTGAATGCCCTCATGGATTCTCGGGCGCCGATCAATGCTGCGTTCGATAATATTGTTACTCAGAACCCTCACATGCAGTTGCTCAAACATCAGGCGCGAATTCTTGCTGAGCGTAATGTACCAATACTGATCTATGGCGAAAGTGGTACAGGCAGGGAGTTATTTGCCCGAGCGATTCATAACGCTAGCTCTCGTTCTGATAAGCCGTTTGTTGCATTAAATTGTGGTGCCATTCCAGAAGAGCTGGTTGATTCAACACTCTTCGGTCATAAGAAAGGGGCATTTACAGGTGCGGTCTCTGATCGTCTTGGTGTTTTTCAGCAAGCCGATGGTGGCACTTTGCTTCATGATGAGTTTGGAGAGCTATCTGCACAGTCGCAGGTTCGTCTACTCCGAGTGCTACAAGAAGGAAAAATAGTACCGGTGGGTAGCGACAAAGAGCGGCCTGTAAATGTACGCATTGTCACAGCTACACACCGCAATCTTATGGAAGCGGTTGCAGACGGACTCTTTCGGGAAGACTTGTTTTACCGTGTGGCCGTGGGTGTTTTGCATCTTCCACCTCTTCGTGCCCGTGAGGGGGATCTTTCGCTTCTCGCAGACATGGTGCTTAAAGCTCATGGCGAGCAAGACTCAGTATTTTTAGGTAAAAAAATTTCCGCTAATGCAAAAGAAATTATTCTCCAACACTCATGGCGTGGAAACGTTAGGGAGCTGCAATCAACTCTTATACGGGCAGCACTTTGGAGCACTGATTCGCGATGCGAGCTCTTCCGTTGTCAAAAAAGTGCAGTCCATGAGAC
Organism: Halomonas sp. AOP43-D1-4; assembly: GCF_052446175.1. NCBI lineage: Bacteria > Pseudomonadati > Pseudomonadota > Gammaproteobacteria > Oceanospirillales > Halomonadaceae > Halomonas > Halomonas sp. AOP43-D1-4. The sequence continues at coordinate 193,222 of NZ_JBQSVY010000007.1, read as the reverse complement.
TATCTCCTCGCTCAAGTGATCATTTGATAATATATTTAATCGTTCGATAATGAATATAAACGATCAAATGATTATTTCAACACGTTTTTGATAATTTTTATGATCATATTGGACAAAGAGATGATTCGGTATCACTTAAAAGAGCTGATCGCTGAGAAAGAATTTGAAGAACGGCGCAGGATTACGATTGGCGAGATAGCAAAAGAAACAGGTATCAATCGAATGACGTTATCGAAAATTATCAATCATCCAGGCCATAGCACAGTGACTGATAATCTCGACAAGCTTTGTTACTACTTCGATTGTGAGATTGAGCAACTGGTAACTCATGTTAAGGAGGCTAATGATGAGTCTGCGCCTTTGGCCGACTAAGAACGTAGTGTGGAAATTAATGGTGAGGTAGGGATTTGCCGTCAGGTGCCTGAAGGTCATGCAAATTTTTGATCTTCAGAGGCAATGAAAATATTGGGCACGGTGTGGGCACAATGTGGGCACAGAGGAATTTGAAAAGACAGGCAACAAAAAAGGCAGACCAGTAAGTAACTGATCTGCCTTTCAAAATATTGGTAGCGGGGACCGGATTTGAACCGATGACCTTCGGGTTATGAGCCCGACGAGCTACCAAGCTGCTCCACCCCGCATCAACGTGAGGCGTATTCTACGGATTTTTTGCGCCACGTCAACCCTTTGTAGCAAACAAAGCACAAAAGGCTGATATTCATCGTACTGCAATATGCAAAGAGTAAAGCTATGCTTCCCATGGTCCCAATAAAAAGCTTACTGTCGGTAGGCCGCCTGACAATAAAATCGGTGGCGTGCTGTTGGTGATACAAGCGCTTGACGCTTATTCGAAATGGTTTACGAACCATAACAGTACTTAGCGTCCAAGCCATTTGTCATATCAGGGAGGTAGTCAATGGCCAATCAAGCCCCCGTCGCCTGGGTAACTGGTGGAACTGGTGGAATCGGCACGGCAATTTGTCGTTCGTTGGCAGATGCGGGTTATAGGGTAGTGGCAGGGTATAACAATCCCGAAAAAGCCAAAACCTGGCAGGACACCCAGCAAGCTGCCGGTTATCAGAGTATTACAACACTCGGAGTCGACCTGTCTGACCATAACGCATGCCTGGATGCTGCGCGTGAGATCCACGAACAGCACGGTCCAATTAGCGTGCTGGTAAACTGTGCTGGCATTACCCGCGACGGCACGATGAAAAAAATGGCCTACGAACAGTGGTATCAGGTCATCGATACCAACCTTAATAGCGTCTTTAATACTTGCCGTAGCGTGATCGAGATGATGCTCGAAAATGGCTATGGTCGAATTATTAATATCTCCTCCATCAATGGCCGTAAAGGGCAGTTTGGCCAGGTTAACTACGCTGCCGCTAAAGCCGGTATGCACGGTTTAACCATGTCGCTGGCGCAGGAAACGGCCACCAAAGGCATTACGGTAAATACCGTATCGCCTGGCTATATTGCCACCGACATGATTATGAAAATTCCGGAGTCAGTGCGTGAAGCCATTCGCGAAACGATTCCGGTAAAACGCTACGGTACGCCGGAAGAAATTGGCCGATTGGTGACGTTCCTTGCCGATAAAGAGTCTGGCTTTATTACCGGCGCCAACATCGATATTAACGGTGGGCAATTTATGGGCTAGGCCACCCATGCCTACGCGACGGCTTATTCCTCACAAGGGAGCATGCAAAACGGGAGGCGAATCGCCTCCCGCTTTGTTGTTGTCGCATTGATGGGGCGGTCAGGGGGGCGGAATATGCCCCAGGTCGCGCAATAAGCTATCCAGTTCCCTGGCTTCTTTTTCCCACTGCGCCATCGATACCGGGCCAAGCGCTAATAGTGCGGCTAAGACATCGATAATTTCTTCTTCGCGACTACGCTCTTGGCGAATACCTTCATTCAAGCGCTCTACCTGAATCGCCAGGCGCAAAGGCTCGTCGCTTTGTCGGATGCTACCGCTGGTTAATAAAGACAGGTGCACCCGCAGCCGAGAAATGGCGTCTGCTCGTGCTGCCTCATCGTCCAGTGACAAAGGGAGTGGCGTGGATTGACGCTGGTGGTTACGCGTCTGATGCGCCTCGACAAATACGCTGGGAAGCGGCGTGCTGATGATATTGTCAGCGTTAATAATTTCCGCGGCCCCGCCGTCCAGATAGCGCTGATCGGCGGCCAGGTGTGCGTTAACGAGCGGTAAAATAAGCTGCCATTGCTGAACGGTATCCGCAATCTTCAGACGACTCAAACGCTCGCGCTTGGCGCGCACAATACCGCTTAGGCGACGCTGCATGCCTTCGCTACGCCGGTTTCGCGGCAGTGGCTCAAGCTGGCTGACTTGGTTCAAAAAGTCGTCCAGCGTGCTGGTTTCATTGGCGGTAGTGGGTTGCCAGCTGTCCATTTGATCGATAAGTATTTGCATGGCTTCAAGCTGTTGTTGCTGATGGGCAGCCTGCTCGCTCTTGTGGGCTTCGCGCTGAGCAAACAGCTGATCGCACTCGTGCCGGAACGCCTTCCAAAGGGTTTGTTCCGCCCCTTTGGGTGCGCGCCCTAACTGGCGCCAGTGCTGCTGTAGTTGCTTGGTTTGTGTAATGCGTTGAGCCAAAGGCTGTTGCTGGTCGTGACGAAGCGCCCGCACTTCGTCAATGAGCGCCTGCTTTTGAGAGGCGATCTGCTCGGCCCGCTGATCAATTAATGTTTGCAACTGATGGCGGATTTTCCCAAACCGCTGACCAACAGCCTCAGAGCGCTCGCGAGGCACCGGCGAGTAGTGACGCCATTGATGGCGTGCCTTGTCGCGAATTTCACGTAGTACATCCGGGTCAGCGTCCTCCGCTGGCTGGGCGAGCAGTATTTCAAGCTGTTCACACAGCTGCTCGCGGGCCTGCAGGTTCGCTTCACGCTCTTGGCCTAGTTGGTCGCGCCATGGGGCTAGCCGCTCATGGATGCGGTCAGATGCGGCACGAAAGCGCGCGGACTGTTCGCGATTGGCGGCGGCATCGCCCAGCGACTTCCACTCTTTCACTAGCTGGCGGTGGTGGCGGTCAAGCGCGGTTTCCGCCATGTGCGGGTCGTTGGCCAGTGCTTCAATGCTTGAGCATAACTGCTCGCGCTTGGGCCCTGCGACAAAGCCGCGCCAATCGCGTAGCTCGGCAAGGCGCGCGCCGGACTGCTTTAAGCGTGCCTTCAGCGGCTTGGCTTCCGCCATTTGCAGGGCTTCGATTTGCGGCTTTAAGCGCTGGTGAAGATGGCTGGCACTTTTGAAGGCGCCACGCTCAAGCAGGTGCTCAAAGCTATCGAGCTCTGCTTCATAAGTGCTTAATGAAACCGAGGCGTGTGGGCTAGATGCCGGTGTGTGTGGCTCGCTGGCAAGTGTTGCTTGAGCGCGCTGTATCAACGCGGGCGGCGTAAATGCTTTTGGCCAGTCGCATTCGTTAAGCAGGCGACGCGTGGCGTGGTGGTCATTATCCGCAAGCGCTTTCTCAAGCACAACGCTGACATCTTGCCAGCGCTGCCAGGCATCCAGACACTGCTCATATTGAATAATGGCTTGCGTGTAGCGTTGGCTTGCAGGTTCGCTGGGCGAGTGTACGTCCGAGAGTACTTGCCAGCGTTGGCTGAAAAGTTGGCGTTGGGCACGCAGGCTGTCAATATCCTGGACGGTCAGCTCGGTAGCATGATGAAGGCTTTCAAGCGTCTCCTCTAGCCCATCAAGCAGCTGATCACGTGTCTGATCCGCTTCCTCTCGGCGGGCAAGGCTCTGCTGGCGAGCCTGCTCCTGCGTTTCATGGTCGTGAAGCGTTTTACGACAGCTCAGCATGGCTTGATGAAAGCGCTGCTCTTGCTCGGCGCTGGGCGGGGGCGTCAGGTTCTTCCATTCGCGCTCTAAATGGCGAAAGCGACCGCCATATAGCGGCTCCCAAGGCGCGCGAGCCTGCTGTTCCATCTGGTGAAGAAGGTGCTCCAGCTGCTGCTGTTGGCGAGCCAGCCATTCGGCATCGGTTCGCTGCTGGCCGAGTTTTTCGCGGGCAAGGCGAGTTACATAACGATCACGTCGCGCATCTTTAAGCAGGCGCTTTAGGCCCTCTTCTGTCTCAATACGCTCGGCGGCGCGATGACGAACAGCCGCGACACCGTTTTGGCACGCTTGCTTAATCAAGTCGTCTTCACTGGTTAGCCGGGCAAGAGCGGTCAGGCGCAGATCAAGGTTGTCGCCTTGTAAGGCAATCACGTTTAAAAGCCGCGGCTCGTCCAGCCCTTCCACCAGGGCTTGGCGTTGTTGCAGTTCGGTACTGCCTTCAAGACCGCTAAGCCGCTGGCTCACGGCATTGAACCATGCCTCTTGCTGGCTGTGGTCAGGGTAAGCCGCCACCAATCCTTCGACTTCATCCAGCGCGAGCAGTGCCGCCAAGCGGATGCTGCTGTCAGTATCGTGCGCGAGTGCTTGCAGCGCTTCGCGCTGTTCAGCCTGGTGGGGGTCAAGTCGAGAGAGGGCCTGTCGGCGTACCTCGGGGTCGGGGTGTTGCCAACGAGGAGCGAACAGGCGTCTTAACAGTCCGTGCATGGATCATCCTGCGTAGAGGTGCGTAGCATGAAAAAAATTAGCCATTATTGAACAGCGGTTGCAGTCACCGGCGCTGTCGCTTAGCTTTGCCTTACTAGGGTGTGATAGAAATTGATTCTTCACACCCAAAGGCGCCAAATTGCGCTACCTTTATCTTACCTGAACATGACATGGAGTTCGGCTATGAGCCTCAACGCCGATAGTGCCAACGTGGCGTTTACCTTTAAAGGCGGCATGCTGCCGATGACCGTCATGGAATTAAGTAGCGCTGACCCTGAGCATATCCGGCGGCAGCTGGCCGGTAAACTATCTCAATCTCCGGCATTCTTTCAGCATACACCGGTTGTGCTTAGCGTGGAAAAGCTTGATGAACCACACTTGGCCCTGGAGCGGATATGCGCCGTTTGCCGAGATCATAAACTTTTGCCGGTAGCCGTACGCGGCGGCTCAGAGCCGGTACGTCAATCGGCCTGGGCATTGGGGCTTGGCTGGTTTGCACCTACAGAGGAGACGCGTGCTCGAGCACTGGAGAGCGTCAGCAGCAAAGAGGAAACCTCAAAAAACAATGCCCCTGACGACGACCGTATTGAGGCACAGGCCAAGAGTGCGGCAACACGACTTTATCGCGGCACTGTTCGTTCTGGACAGCAAGTCAGCGCACCGGATGGGGATCTGATCGTAATTGGTGCCGTCAATGCGGGTGCAGAAGTATTAGCAGCTGGTAGTATTCATATTTACGGTGCTCTGCGGGGGCGGGCGCTGGCCGGTATTCATGGTAATACTCAAGCCGGTATTTACTGCCGCGAGCTTGAGGCTGAGCTGCTTTCGGTGGCTGGGAATTACAAACGCCTCGAAGATGTTGACCCCCGGCTTTTGGGCTGCGCTGCAGAAGTTCATTTTATAAAAGAGCAGCTTGAAATTAAGCCGTTGGGTTGATGCTTTCAACGCAGCGTGCATCCATGCTTAATGCTTAGCGACGCTGCCTTGCCTATCCGTTACAGTAGGGCTTTTGTGACATTGACGTTTCCGTTATTCGTTCAGCGTCATGCGCTCGCGATGAACGACTTCAAGAAGGAAGTGAATCTTGGCTAAAATTATTGTTGTGACCTCAGGTAAAGGGGGGGTCGGTAAAACCACTAGCGCTGCAGCAATCTCAACAGGTCTGGCCCTACGTGGTAAAAAAACCGTGGTCATTGATTTTGATGTAGGGCTTCGAAATCTTGACCTGATTATGGGATGCGAGCGTCGTGTAGTGTATGACCTTGTAAATGTTATACAGGGCGAAGCTGGCCTTAACCAAGCGTTGATCCGTGATAAGCGCGTTGAAAATCTGTATATCCTGCCCGCTTCACAAACCCGGGACAAAGATGCGCTAACCCAAGAAGGGGTAGCGGAGGTGCTGGAAAAGCTTCGAGAAGAATTTGACTTTATTATCTGTGACTCGCCTGCCGGTATTGAGCGTGGTGCGCAGCTTGCCATGTATTTTGCCGACGAAGCGATTGTGGTCACCAACCCAGAGGTCTCGTCAGTACGCGATTCTGACCGTATTTTGGGCCTTTTGGCATCAAAAACCCGGCGTGCTGAGCAGGGTGGTGATCCGATTAAAGAGCATCTGCTCGTTACTCGCTATAACCCTGAACGGGTGACCTCCGGGGATATGCTTACCCTTGAGGATATTCGTGAAATTCTGGCCATTCACTTACTGGGCCTGATTCCTGAGTCCGAAGCCGTGCTTCGCGCCTCGAACCAGGGGGTGCCGGTCACTCACGATGCATCAAGTGATGCAGGTCAGGCGTATACGGATACCGTTTCACGCCTGATGGGTGAGGAGATTCCGTTACGTTTTCATGAGGTGCAGCGCAAAAGTCTGCTTAGCCGTATGTTTGGAGGTAACCGTCGATGAAACTCTTGGAATTCTTGAAGCGTGAGCGCAAGAAATCCGCCTCGGTGGCCAAAGAACGGTTACAAATCATCGTGGCGCATCAGCGAAGCCAGCGTGGTCAGCCTGACTACATGCCGCTACTTGAGCGCGAACTGCTCGAAGTTATTCGTCGCTATGTACATGTTGACGACAATGCCATTCAGATTTCGCTGGATAGCGAAGATAACTGCTCAGTACTTGAGCTGAATGTGACGTTGCCCAAAAGCTGACAAGACAGGAGGGTAACAGGCGGCGAGAAAGGCGCTGGGTGTGCTAGGCTAGGGTTTTTGCTGCCTTGCGGAGTGCTTGTTCATGGCGCCACCTAATGCCGCCCCTGCCAGTTTTTTGTGGCATGACTATGAAACATTCGGGGCCGATCCGCGTCGAGATCGGCCCGCTCAATTTGCTGCGCTGCGTACCGATGCGGACTTAAACGAGATCGGTGAGCCTATCGAGCTCTACTGCAAGCCAGCAGACGATTACCTGCCTCATCCTGCTGCGTGTTTGATTACCGGGATTACCCCACAAAAAGCGCGACGTCACGGTCTGCCTGAAGCGCAGTTTGCCAGTGAAGTGCAGCGCCACATGAGCGAGCCGGGCACCTGTGTTGCAGGATACAACAGCTTGCGCTTTGATGATGAAGTGTCTCGTCACCTGTTCTATCGCAACCTGATCGACCCCTACGCCCGCGAATGGCAAAACGGTAACTCCCGTTGGGATTTAATTGATGTGGTGCGCGCATTTTACGCGCTACGCCCGGACGGCATTGAGTGGCCGCTACGTGAAGATGGTGCGCCAAGCTTTAAGCTTGAGCATTTAACCAAAGCCAACGGGATTGAGCATGAAGGTGCGCATGATGCGGTGGCCGACGTTCGGGCAACCATTGCCCTGGCGCGACTGCTAAAAACGCGTAACCCTAAGCTCTTCGATTACTTGCTTGGCCTGCGCGGCAAGCGCGCGGTTGCCCAGCAGCTTGACCTGCCTAATGCCAAGCCACTTTTGCACATTTCCCGCCGCTACCCGGCCAGCCGTGGTTGCAGCGCCCTGGTAATGCCGTTAGCTGAGCACCCTACCAACCCTAATGGGATGATCGTGTACGACCTGAGTGTTGATCCAAGCGATTTCCTTACGCTTTCGCCTGAGCAAATACGCGAGCGCGTCTTTGTCAGTCAGCAGGATTTAGCAGAAGGTGAGGCGCGTATTCCACTCAAGGTCATTCATATCAACCGTTGCCCGGTGATCTTTCCGTCGAGCGTGCTCAAGGACATAGAGGGGCCGCAAAAAGGAGCGTATGGCGCGATTGTTGAGCGCCTTGGGTTGGATATTGCAACGTGCCGTCAGCACTGGAAAACCTTGCGCAGCGCCCAAGGGGTGATGCCTAAAGTGGCCGAGGTCTTTAAGACCAACTTTGATGACGCACCCCACGACCCTGACATGATGCTTTATTCCGGCAGCTTCTTTTCCGCCGCCGACCGGCAGCAGATGGAGCAGGTGCGTAAGATGGAACCCTGGGATCTGGTAGGGCAGCGGTTTGCCTTTCAGGACCCGCGCCTTGAGGAGATGCTGTTTCGCTATCGGGCGCGTAGCTACCCTGACACGCTGGAAGGTGACGAGCGCGAGCAGTGGGAGGCGTTTCGCTGGATGCGTATTAATGATCCGGCGATGTCCGGCTTTACGCTTAAGGCCTTTGCTCGGGAGATCGAGCGCTACAATCAGCAGCCGCTCAGCGAGCGTGAGCGGCAGATCCTTGAAGAACTGGTGATGTTTGTCGAGGCCATGATGCCCGCCCAGGCGTTCGATGCCTGAGCGGCACATTCATTTACGGAGTGTTGCGCTTGGCAAACGGCGTTAGCGCTTCGCGGTAAGGCATTACATCGCTGGGCTCATCACCCGGGTTGAAGCGTATATCAAGCTGGTGGCCAAGTAGCTCTGGCCATGCAGCTTGAATATCCGCAGCGCTAACCTCAAGTGCCAGGTTGGCCAGCTCTTCACGACGGTCAAAGCGGATCTCATCCAGCGCGGTGGCCTGCCAGTAACGGTTGGCCATGCCCGCAAGGCTGGTATCACGCTCGCTCAGACTGGCATGGACCGCTTTGCGATAGGCGTCGAGTTCAGCATCGTCGAGTTGCTTAAGTGCTTCGCCAGCGTCAGCTAAAAAGGCATCCATGTGCGCAGCGACCGTTTCGCTGTCCACATCCGGCGATTGAACGAGTAGTGCAATGCCAGGTGCCTCAAGCAGGGGTGAATAACCCGCGTTCACAATATAGCCCAGCTGTTCTTCCGTGCGCAGCTGTTGATAAAAGGGCGTCTCCAGCCACTGGGCAATCACACTAATGGTTGCTTGTTCTTTAGGGCTTTGGTCGCGCCCTTGTAAGTAACGCAGCACCAGGGACTCGTCGCGGGTGCTGTGCGGGTGCAGTACGCTGGAAGTCGTGTCAATAGCCAGCGGGCTAAGCGTTGGAATATCTTCTCGCGTCAAGCCTGGGCGCAGTTTGCTGCGCACCCGCTCGGCTTGCTCCTGGGCGAGTGCTTCATCCAGGTTGCCAATCGCCATGGCGTCGATATAGAGCCCGCCCAGAAAGCGCTTACGGAAGTTCTCAAGATGCTGCTGGTCAAGGCGCTGACTGGCGTCAAGTAGTTCGGCTGTCGACCAGCGTGGGGTCAACAGGGCTTCACCCAGCGTGCGGCTTGCCTGGCCATAAAGCGATGATTGCGGCGCATTAACCAGCTCTCTCTGCAGCTGATATTGCACGCGATCAAAGGCGCCTTCGCTAATCTCAGCCGTTTTAAGCTGATCAATGGCTTGCTCAATAAGCGGTGTCTGGCCATCACGCCAACCGGAAAATGATAGCGTCATCCCACGTGCGTGCGGGTAGGCGCTAAACGACTGACCGGCCATCCATGCGGGATAAAGTGATTCATTCAAGCTGTCGTTTAGCCACCCAGCCAGCAGCTGCGTCAGTACGACCTCTTCGGCCGAATAGCTGGCGTCGGGATACTGCAAACTGACCCGCCACTCAACGCTTGGTGTATTAAAGCGTGAATCCTGCATGTGCCAAACCTTAAAGAATGGCGTGTCGATCATTAGGCTTGGGTGCTCGTCCTGGCCTTCAATAAGGGCAAGGTCGCTGGCAATAAAGGGGTTGGGTTCAGGCAGAGCTAAACCCTCAAGCGCGAGACCTTCTTGAACAGGCGGTTGTTCTCGCCACTGGGTCGAGAACCAGGGCGAAACCGTGTCACTTTCCACCTCGGGCGCAGAGTAAAAGCGCAGCATGTTGTCCGGCGTTAACGCAGCCAGATACGCTTGCTGGCGCTCAGTGTCCGGTGCATCCATGCGATACGCGGCATACTGCACATCCTCAACCGGGTAGCGAGACAAATTCATGGCGAGCTGAGTAGCTTCCTGCTGGGGTGCGCCGTGCTGTTGAAAACGAAATGCCTGCTCGCTCAAATCGCGCAGTTCAGTATAGCGCCAGTCAGCCAATCCATCGTCACGCAACTGATCAATGGCGGCAAATAGCGTAGCCTGAATATCATCAAGCCGCTCGGCACCGGCGGGCGTCAAGCTAATGGAAACCGTAAACAGGGCGTCCTGACCATCGCCGCGCTGAACACCTGCGGACAGGCCGTCGGCCAAACCTGCGTTACGCAGTACCGCCAAAAGGCTGCCGTCCCCTTCATCGCCCAGCAAATGCGACATTAAATGAGTGGGTTTTGCGTGGTACTCATTTTCGGGATCAGGGATGGGGAAGTAAAAACGCAGCTGGCGGCGATCTTGCAGTGACTGACGCTCAACGTAGCGTGGCAGGGTATCGGTATCTACCAGCGGTGCATCAATCGTAGGAACGCTCAGGCCATTGTCAGGAATATCCGCAAAACGCTCCACCACCCACTCTTCGAGTGTATCAAGCGGCTGAGGGGCTACGACGGCCAGGTTCATTACGTTGGCATCGTAATGTTGGTGATAAAAATCGATGACACGTTCGCGTAGCGTCGCTTCTCCCGCCGGCGGGCTGGCTAACGTCTCGCGGCTGCCAACGGCAAATCCTGTGGTGGCATTGTCAGGGTTGAGCAATTGGTTAAGCACGTCGTTTTCGCGTCGGGACTCATCGCGAATTCTTGCCATGTACTCAGAATGAACGATATTGCGCTCGCTCTCTAAATGGTCGGCATTAAACAGCGGTGACAGGAAAAACTCGCTAAAGCGATCAAGCGCTTCCGGCAGAGCGGAGGGCTCGATATCAAAAAAATAGTTGGTATCTTGCTGAGCGGTAAAGGCGTTATGGGAGCCCGCGTGGTCAGAAATAAAGCGCTGATAGGCGTCTGGAGCGGGATACGCCTCGGTACCCAGGAACAGCATGTGTTCAAGGAAATGGGCAAGCCCTTGCAGATCATCAGGATCCTGGGCGCTACCGACTCGGACGTTCATGGATGCAGCGGCTTTAGCGGCGTCAGGATCGCTTACCAATAGTGCTTGTAGACCATTTTCAAGCGTCAGCACGCGATAGTCGCGACTGTCAAAGGGGCTGGCAATCGGGATGACAGTGTCTTCTATCGGATCATCACCAGCGGCCAGCACGCCGGGGGAAAACCATACGGTGCTGAGCACCGCTGCCAGTACAACGCGCGAATAAAATAGTCTACTTTTCGGTCGTAACATTACGGCTCCTGTGGGACGGTCCATTGCAGCATTGGCCCAACCGGGTGGGCACAAGCGGCTGATTGATAGGCAGGATTGTTGACATGCTTGGATACTGGAAACGCACCTAATAGTTCCAAGGGTGCGGGTGTTAATAACGTTTTAACGGTTTCCAAAGGGCTATCGGGATCAAGCCATGTGGTCAACGCATGAGGGGGAATGACCACCGGCAATCGGTCGCTAAGCGGTGCCAGGCATGCGTTGGCCGGTACGCTAATCAGTGCTGTTGAGTCAGTAAACGCGGTAAGCGTTGTATGGTAGCGGCACCATAACGCACCGAGCAGCAAGGGCGCGCGCCTAACCTCTGTGACCAGATAAGGCTGTTTGTGTCGCGGCAGTGCTTTCCAAACGTAAAAACCGCTGACAGGAATCACGCAGCGGCGAGCCTGAAACGCTTCATGGAACATGGCTTTTGAAGTGAGTGTCTCAGCTCTAGCGCAGTGTGGAGCGTGATCCAGCACCGTTAACCACGGGGGGGTTAACCCCCAAAAAACTGATTCGAGCTGCAATTCACCCTGGGCTAAACGAATAGCCGAAACGGGTTGGCGGGGTGCCAGATTGGGGGATTCCACCAGCGCGGATGTCGCCCTGAGTGAGGGCAGAAGACGCTTGAGCGGTAAGTTGTGTACATGTAGGCGTCCGGTCATGCCAGTCTCCTTAAGCAGAATCGGCTCAATCATGTCATGGGAGAGATTACAGATGCACAAGAATGCGCTAAATGTGGCGTTTTAGTGTCGAAAACAGTGTTCGATATAAGGTATCCTATATCACCCCTTGCTCACGCTAAAGCGCTGTGAGGCATTCTTTCTTGTTATTCGTTGACCTGAAGAGATCGCCATGGCCCGTCCTAGACAGCATGCGCCCGATGCCCTCCATGCGCAGGTCATGAAAGCTTGTGATGATTGGTTGGCTGTACAGTCAGTCCACGATTTATCCCTGCGTGCCCTGGCTAGAGAGGTTGGCTGCGCGCCCAGTACGCTGCTTAAACTTTACGGCAGCTTTAACAACTTATTGCAGCACGTTAACGTCGAAACGTTGGCAGGCTTGAAGCAGACCATTACGTCATTATCGGCAGACGCGCCAGAGCCTTGGCTGCGTGCGCTGGCGCATGCGTACTGGCATTTCGCCGAGCAAGACTGCTACCGCTGGAAGCTGCTGTTTGATTATCCTTTGGCGCAAGAAGGGGAGCTTGATCAGCGTCAAAGCCATCTCATTGAAGCGCTGTTTACCCAGGTGGAATCCGCCCTCAAAGAGTACCAGCCCACGCTTGACGATCTCGAAGCTCGGCGGCTGGGGCGCACGCTATGGGGCAGCGTACATGGGCTTGTACAGCTGGGCTTAAATGAACGCTTGGGGTATTGGCAAGGCCAGCAGCTTAAAGTGGATGAACTGCTGGATCAGTTGGTCAGTACGGTGCTGGCAGGGCTTCGACGCCGGGAGCCGGCGTCGTGAGATGGTGGGTCAATGCTGTCCGCCAAGTGCTGCGTAGCCTGATTTATCTGGCTATGCGACTTTGCTATCGCTTGCATGTGCATGGGCGTTATCACCTCCCCAAACGCGGCGGTGCGCTGGTTGTGTGCAACCACGTAAGCTTTATGGATGCTCTGGTCCTGGGGGGCGGCAGCCCTCGGCCACTGCGTTTTGTTATGGATCAGCCAATTTTCGATTCGCCCTGGCTCAAGTGGTGGTTTCAGCTTGTCGGCGCTATTCCCATTGAGTCCGAGCGGCGTAGCCCCGGCGCCTTGCGGCGTACGCTGGATGAAGTGAGCCAGGCACTGCGCCGAGGGGAAGTCGTTATGGTATTTCCGGAAGGGCGGTTAACGCCAGACGGTGATATCCATACCTTCAGGCGTGGGCTGGAAACTATTCTGGCACGCGATAATGTGCCGGTGATTCCTGCCGGGCTGGCAGGCTTGTGGGGCTCCTGGACATCACACTACAACGGTAAAGCGCTGAAAAAGTGGCCAAGCCGCTTTAGGGCGCCGGTTAGCCTGCATTTTGGCCCACCCATTAATGTGCAAGAGGTGGATGGGGTTACGCTGCGTGGCTATTTGGAAACGCGGGTGCGAGCGCTAAAAGTGGCCGCCGATAAAGATATTGACGCGCGCTAACGCGCTACCTGTTCATGTTGTCCCAAGTGCTGTCAGGGCTGGCGTCTTGGAAGACGCACGTTTTGCCAGCAGCGGGCAGAGGTGATCAGGTTGTCGCGGATCTCCAGTATTTCCATACGGATATTGTTAATTTGCAGGCTGGCGGGGCCTTCGGGGAACGCTTCAAGGTGCTCTAAAATCAACCCGTTCAGGGTCTTGGGACCATCGGTTGGTAAGTGCCACCCCAGCATTTTATTAATTTCACGGATGTTGGCCGTGCCCTCAATGACATGGCTGCCGTCGTCCTGCTGATGAATCTCTTCATCTTCCGATACGTCCGTGGTGAACTCGCCAACGATCTCTTCCAGAATATCTTCAAGCGTTACCAACCCTTCGACATCGCCATACTCATCTACCACGATGCCGATACGCCGCTTCTGCTTTTGAAAGTTAAGCAGCTGGGTATGGAGCGGTGTGGACTCAGGAATAAAGTAGGGTTCGCGTGCTTCCTGGACAATGGCCGCCTTGGTTACTTCGTCGCGGGATAAGAAGCGCGCGGCATTGCGCAAGTGCAGCATGCCGATGATGTTATTGATATCGCCTTTATATACCGGTAAGCGGGTGTGCTGGCTGGTACGAATTTGGGGCAGAATATCTTCCAGCGAGTCGTCCAGATCTATCCCCAGCACTTCATGGCGCGGCACCATAATGTCGTTGACCGTGACATTCTCAAGGTCCAGGATCGACAGCAGCATGGCCCGGTGGCGGTAGGGAATCAGCGTGCCGGCCTCATGCACCACGGTACGCAGCTCGTCGCGGGTAAGGTTGTCGCCGCCATTCTCCACGCTTTTCACGCCCAGTAGGCGCAGTAGGCCGTTCGAGATCATATTCACCAGCCACACCAGCGGATAAAGCAGCTTCAAAAGCGGCTCCAGCGCCATAGAGCTGGGGTAGGCAATACGCTCAGGTTTAATCGCCGCGTAGGTTTTGGGGGTAACCTCGGAAAAAATTAAAATGGTAATCGTTAAAATGGCAGTAGAAATCGCCGGACCTGATACTTCGCCGAAAAAGTGAATAGCGATGATGGTCGCAATGGATGCCGCAAGGTTATTGACGAAATTGTTGCCGATTAGAATGACGCCAATCAAGCGGTCAGGGCGGGTAAGCAGGCGCATGACCCGTTTGGCGCGCCGATCACCGCTGTTGGCCTGATGGCTCAGGCGGTAACGATTAATCGACATCATGCCGGTTTCAGAGCTGGAGAAAAAAGCCGATAGCAGTACTAGTAAGCCAAGAAGGCCGAATAGTAATCCCAAGGGGAAGTCGTCGCTCAAGTCGAAAATTCCTTTATGCCGTATCAAGCACGGTTTGTAGAAGCTAGAAAAAGGTGTGTCAAGACAGCCATAGCCGTGTATATGGGCTTAGCGATTGAGCAGTATCTCAAGCACAAACTTACTGCCAAAGTAGGCCAGTATCAAAAGCGTGCAACCACCCAGCGTCCACCGTACTGCACGCATACCGCGCCAACCGAAGCGATAGCGGCCAATCAGTAGGGTTGTGAAAATAACCCACGCCCCTAGCGAGAGAACGGTTTTATGTAATAAATGCTGGGCAAAAATATTATCAAGAAAGATAAAGCCGCTCACAATCGAGAGCGTTAGTAGCAAAATGCCCGCCCAGACCAACTCAAACAGGACGCGTTCCATCGTGGTTAGCGGAGGAAGCGACTGCACGATGCCGCGAATATGGTGATGGCGCAGCGCCTGGTTTTGTAATCCCACCAGGATTGCCTGTATCGCTGCAATTGCGAGCATGGCAAACGCCAGCGCGGAGCTAATGGCATGCAGTAGAATGCCGGGTGTCAGGCCCGTGTGGCTAGTGTGGCTGGGGAGCCAGGTGGCGGTAATCAGCGCGACACCCGCTAAAGGAAAGAGAACGATGCCGACGTTAAGCACTGGCTTGAAAAGGCTCGCTATCAACAGCACATTAACGGCGACCGCCATGAAAAGCGTCGCGCTGGTGGTAAATCCAGGCAGGAGGCCTGGGGATTGCCCCATCAGTTGGACGACCACCGGGATATGGAGCAATAGGCCCAAGGCGCCCAGCAGGCGCACCATGCCTTGGCGTGGCGGCACGCGGCGAAAAAGGGTCATGCCCTGCCAAGTGGCAGCAGCAACATAGAGCACAAAAGCGATCGTGGCGAAAGGCAGCGCCTGCATGATGCTATATCCGTGCGCGCATTTCGCGCGTTGCAGTAAAAAACAGTTAAGTTAACGTGTACCGACTACTATAACCAATCAAAGCAGTATCGCACAGCCATCGTTAGCCCGCGCGGACAGTCATGGAGACTCAAGGCGTGAGCGCGTATAATCCATGTACATCAGTCTAGGGGCGTAGGCCCGGCGACAGCGACGGAGGCAGAGAGGCCCCATGTTTCAGAATCTCAGTGAGCGTCTTTCCCAGACGTTGAAGTCGATTAAAGGTCAGGCGCGCCTGACCGACGACAATATCAAAGATACCCTGCGCGAAGTGCGCAAAGCGCTGCTTGAAGCCGACGTAGCGCTGCCGGTCGTCAAGGCCTTTATCGAACGCGTTCGCGAGCGGGCGGTTGGGCAGGAGGTGTCCAAGAGCCTGTCGCCCGGCCAGCAGTTCGTCAAAATCGTCCAGCAGGAGCTGGAAGCCATTATGGGCGAGGCCAACGAAGGCCTAACCCTCAAAGGCTCGCCAGCCGTTGTGTTGATGGCCGGTTTGCAAGGGGCGGGTAAAACCACGTCGGTAGCCAAACTTGCCCGCTACCTGCGCGAGCGCGAGAAGAAAAAAGTCCTGGTGGTGTCGGCTGACGTTTATCGTCCGGCAGCCATCGACCAGTTGGAGACGCTGGCCAAAGAGGTCGAAGTTGACTTCTTCCCGTCGCGCTCTGACCAACAGCCTGTTGATATTGCCGAAGCGGCGATTAAGCACGCCAAAATCCAGTTCCACGATGTAGTGCTGGTAGATACCGCGGGTCGCTTGGCAATTGATGAAGCCATGATGGCGGAGATCCAGGCGCTGCATAAAGCGATCTCACCGCAAGAAACGCTGTTTGTCGTCGATGCGATGACTGGCCAGGATGCGGTTAATACCGCAAAAGCGTTTCACGATGCGCTGCCGCTGACCGGGGTTATTTTAACCAAGGCCGACGGCGATGCGCGTGGCGGTGCGGCGTTGTCGGTACGTCATATTACCGGCAAGCCCATCAAGTTTATGGGGGTGGGCGAGAAAGTTGACGCTCTGGAGCCCTTCCACCCGGATCGTGTGGCATCACGCATCCTCGGCATGGGCGACATGCTGTCGCTGATTGAGGAAGCCGAGCGCACGGTTGATAAAGACAAAGCTACCAAGCTTGCCAGCAAGGTCAAAAAAGGCGATGGCTTTGATCTGGAAGACTTCCGCGACCAGTTGCAGCAGCTCAAAAAGATGGGCGGCATGGGTGGTCTTCTGGGCAAACTGCCTGGCATGGGGCAAATGGCCGAAATGGCTCAAGGCCCAGGCCCTGAAAAGGAGCTGGGTAAGCTTGAAGCGCTGATCAACTCCATGACGCCCAAGGAGCGCCGCGCGCCGGATATCATCAACGGCTCGCGCAAGCGCAGGATTGCCGCCGGTGCTGGCCTGCAGGTGCCCGACCTGAACCGTCTGCTCAAGCAGCACAAGCAGATGCAGAAGATGATGAAGAAAGCGGGCAAGAAAGGCGGCATGCAGAAAATGATGCGCGGCATGTCCGGCATGATGGGCGGCGGCGGAGGTCCTGGCGGCCCAGGTGGAATGGGCGGCATGGGCGGTGGCGGTATGGGTGGCCCCGGTGGCCTGCCTTGGCGCTAAGCACATTAGTTTAGGCGCTGCGGCGACGTCGGTAAGGTTGACGGCCTGTGAGTTTTCTGGCTGTCAGGCTT
Organism: Halomonas sp. AOP43-D1-4; assembly: GCF_052446175.1. NCBI lineage: Bacteria > Pseudomonadati > Pseudomonadota > Gammaproteobacteria > Oceanospirillales > Halomonadaceae > Halomonas > Halomonas sp. AOP43-D1-4. Next base: position 176,004 of record NZ_JBQSVY010000007.1, on the reverse strand, counting down.
TCCAATCAGGGCGCATTTGCGTAGAATGCGGCCTCTTCATGCGTGGGTGTTGGCAAAATATGCGTAAGCATTGCCGTAACATCCGGTTGTGAAGGCCTAAAATGGTACAAAGCAGCCACTTATCTTCAAGTGAGCCGCGTATCAAGAAAACAGTATGATGAGTGTTCTGGTGGCGGTTTGCGCTATTTTCCACTCTCGTAACCTCAACCGAAGGATAGTTATCGTATGGTTACCATTCGTTTGGCACGTGGTGGCGCCAAGAAGCGTCCCTTTTATCACCTGACTGTGACTGACTCGCGTAACGCCCGTGACGGCCGTTTCATCGAGCGTATCGGCTTCTTCAACCCGGTTGCTCGTGGTCAGGAAGAGCGTCTGCGCGTTGATCTAGAACGTGTTACTCACTGGCAGAGCCAAGGCGCCCAGCTGTCTGGTCGTGTTGCTGAGCTGGTTAAAGAAGCGCGTAAACAGGCGTAAGTCTGTTCACGGTAGAGTCTGGACTGCTGTACGTTGAGGTCGTCGATGACGCGTTTTGAAACAAGCCAAACTGACGACACGCATGTGGTGTTAGGCAAGCTGACTAGCCCCCGCGGGGTGCAGGGTTGGCTCAAGGTGTATTCTTACACCAGCCCCATGGACAGCATTTTGGATTATCCCGAATGGTGGGTGCGCCAAGGGGAAACCCTGATGCGAATGACCATTGTTCAGGGACGTCGGCAAGGTAAAGGCCTTGTTGTGCAGATTAAAGGCGTAGATGACCGCAATGCCGCTGAAGCACTGGCGCAAGCGGATATTTTACTGCCCAAAGATGCACTGCCTACACTGGCAGCCGATGAGTATTACTGGCATGAGCTTGAAGGCTTGGCTGTCTTCACTCAAGCCGGCGAGCGGTTAGGACGGGTAAGCTACCTGTTTGAAACCGGCGCCAACGATGTCATGGTGGTTCGCGGCGATGACGACGCGATCGACAAACGCGAGCGGCTACTCCCGTTTTTGCCTGATGACGTGATTGTCGAAATCAGCCTTGAAGATGGCCGTATGGTCGTTAACTGGGACCCTGAGTTTTGATCAATGACGAAGCGGCCGATATGCAAACAGCGGTGCTTGGCAATGATGTGGATACGCCCGCTATGTGGATCGGCGTAGTATCGTTGTTTCCTGAAATGTTCGATGCACTCACCCAGCAGGGCGTAGTGGGCCGGGCGATAGAGAAGCAACGTATTGCCCTAGAGTTTTGGAACCCGCGAGATTACGCCACCGACCGCCATCGCAGTGTGGATGATCGCCCTTATGGCGGCGGCCCGGGTATGTTGATGAAAGTCGATACACTCCGTGGCGCTATCCACGATGCCCGTGAACGGGCACATCAAGCCACCGGCCAGGTGCCTACGGTGATTTACCTTTCGCCCCAGGGGCGTAAGCTTGATCAAAAAGGCGCTCAGGCATTAGCCGCTGCTGGCCCCCTTGTGGTGGTGGCAGGGCGCTATGAAGGGATTGATGAGCGTGTGGTGGAGAGTGACATCGATGAAGAGTGGTCGATTGGCGACTATGTGCTGAGCGGCGGTGAGCTGCCCGCCATGGTGCTGATTGACGCAGCGGCGAGGTTGGTTCCCGGTGTATTGGGGCATCAGGACTCCGCTATCGAAGACTCGTTTAATGACGGTCTTTTGGACTGCCCGCACTATACCCGTCCAGAAAATATCGACGGGCGCCAGGTGCCGGATGTGCTGCTAAGCGGTAATCATGCAGCCATCAAGCGCTGGCGGTTGAAGCAGTCGTTAGGCCGCACATGGCAGCGCCGTCCCGATCTGTTAGAAGGGCGCGCGCTTAATGCTGAGCAACAGCAGTTGCTGAACGAGTTTATCGAGGAACACGCTCTGTCTGCCAAGTAGGTTATTTTCAACGACCTGGTGCAGAGCGGCGGTGCAGGACGGAAAGGGCACGTCGTCTACATATTGACGGCAAGCCTACGGACCTGTGTCACCCATAACGACTCCCGTGTGGCTCAATTCGAGCGCCGGGATCACGGTTTGCCCCTTCCACAACTGAGTGGCAAACCATTCCGTTATTTAGGAGTATGAAGATGAGCAGCAAGAACAAGGTGATCCAGGCGATCGAAAACGAGCAGATGGGCAAAGAGATTCCTTCTTTTGCGCCGGGCGACACCATTATCGTTCAAGTAAAAGTTAAGGAAGGCACCCGCGAGCGTCTGCAGGCGTTTGAAGGTGTGGTTATTGCCAAGCGTAACCGTGGTCTGAACTCCGCTTTCACCGTACGTAAAATTTCTCACGGTGTTGGCGTTGAGCGTACTTTCCAGACCTACAGCCCGCTGGTTGACTCTCTTGAAGTCAAGCGTCGTGGTGACGTGCGTCAAGCCAAGCTGTACTACCTGCGTGAGCGTAGCGGTAAGTCAGCACGTATCAAAGAAAAGCTGTCCTAAGCGACGCTTTCTCGGGCGCGCACTGTTCTTGACGTACGTCTTGGGCACGTGTCGCACCGGATACCAGAACCCCGTCACCGCTTTGCGGGGCGGGGTTTTGTTTATGTGTTCATATACTCAGCAGGAGACGATTAACGTATGAGCGTCATTGATGCTTTCCTGGACGCCCTTTGGTTAGAGCAAGGCGCCAGTGATCATACGTTAGCCGCCTATCGGCGCGATTTAACCGCGTGGCAGCACTATCTGGTAGCAGAAGGTGAGGATATATTGTCTCCCACGGGGCAGCGGCTTCCCGTATGGTTGGATGCCCGCCGAGAGCAAGGCTACCAGTTGCGAAGCAATGCCCGGTTGTTATCGAGCCTCAGAAGTTTTTATCGCTGGGCGCGCTTACACGGGCATGTGGTTAGCGACCCGCTGGTGGATGTTAAGCTTCCCAGAGTGCAGCCAGGCCTGCCCAATACGCTGGAAGAGGCGGAGGTCGAGCGCCTGCTGATGGCGCCTGATGTTGATACGCCGCTGGGCGTGCGCGACCGCACCATGCTGGAGCTGCTGTATGCCTGTGGGCTGCGCGTATCGGAGCTTGTATCGTTGACCGGCGATGCGGTGAACCTGCGCCAAAATGTGGTGCGTGTGCGCGGTAAGGGGGATAAAGACCGCTTGGTGCCCATGGGGGAAGAAGCAGCAGATTGGCTTGCGCACTATATGAAGACGGCCAGACCTGCGCTGATGAGCGACCCGACCAGGTCAGCGCTTTTCCCAGGGCGCCATGATAAAGCCATGACGCGACAGACCTTCTGGCACCGTATAAAAGCGCATGCCATCACGGCTGGTATCTCGCGTCCGCTGTCTCCGCATACGCTGCGGCATGCTTTTGCGACACATTTATTGAATCATGGGGCCAATTTACGGGTCGTACAGCTGCTGTTAGGCCACAGCGATTTATCTACGACTCAAATTTATACGCATGTTGCCCAAGCCCGCTTGGAGCATTTACATGCAGAACACCATCCGCGAGGTTGAAGATAGAATGCGTCAACGTACGGTTACTCCTTCTTTACGCACGGCATTACTCACGCTCGCCATCGCAAGCGTTTTGCCGGTCGCCGCTCACGCAGATGCCGTCACGCAACGACTGAGTGAGTCGCTGAGCGTTAATGGTCAGCCGATACCGGTTGAGCACGTAACGACGACCCCGATGGAAGGCATTTACCACGTGCGTCTGGAAAGCGGCGAGTCGTTCTACACCAATGCCGATGGCAGCCACTTTTTGGTGGGTGATCTTTTCGAAAATGCCGAGACGGGGCTGGTCAATTTAACCGAGCAGTCCAAAAATCAGGAGCGAGTTGCGGCACTGGCAAGCATCCCCGAGTCTGAGCGCGTTGTGTATCGCGGTGTCGATGAGCCAAAAGCCACCGTGGTAGTATTTACCGACCCCACTTGCCCCTACTGTGAGCGTCTTCACGAAGCCGTGCCTGAGCTTAATGAGCGCGGGATTGCGGTACACTATTTAGCATTCCCACGGGCGGGTATGGGCAGCGATGCGGCGACCTCCATGCAGCAAGCGTGGTGTTCGGATAATCGTAGTGAAGCGATGACCCGTGCCCAGCAGCGCCAGCCACTATCGGGTCCTTCGGATTGCGATAACCCGGTGGCTGAACAGTATGAGCTGGGTATGGCGCTGGGTGTACAGGGCACGCCCGCGATTATTCTGCCCGATGGCCAAATGGTACCAGGCTATGTACCGCCAGAAAGGCTTGCCGTCATGTTAGGCTTGGGCGACACCTAAGCCTGATCTGTCAGGCGCTTTGAAGCAGGCGCCTGGCAACAGAAACGTAGCAACAGAAACATAGCAACAGGCACGCCCAACAAGTGCCCACCAATAGAGAGCACCGTTAACGAGCGGTGACGCTGAGACACTGAATTTAAGACCAGGCGCCAAGGGCGCCCACCACGAAAGGGGATGTATTTTGAAACCGGTAAGAGTAGGCATTTGTGGGCTAGGCACGGTTGGCGGCGGCACGTTCAATGTATTGACGCGCAACGCTGATGATATTGCACGCCGTGCAGGCCGCCCTATTGTGATTGAGCAGGTGGCTCATCGCAGTATTCACCCTGACTGCGATATTACCGGTATTAACGCAACCACCGATGTTTTCGAGGTGGCAACTAACCCTAACGTTGATGTGCTGGTCGAGCTAATTGGCGGCTATGACATGGCGCGTGAATTGGTACTCACCGCGATTGCCAATGGCAAACACGTGGTTACTGCCAACAAGGCGTTGATTGCTGTTCACGGTAATGAAATCTTCAAGGCGGCTCATGAAAAGGGCGTTATTGTCGCCTTTGAAGCCGCCGTTGCAGGCGGTATTCCGGTTATCAAATCGCTGCGTGAAGGCTTGGGTGCTAACCGCATTGAGTGGGTGGCAGGCATCATTAACGGCACCGGCAACTTTATTCTGACGCACATGCGTGACGAAGGCCGAGCCTTTGAAGACGTGCTTGCCGAAGCGCAGGCACTGGGTTACGCCGAAGCCGACCCCACGTTTGACGTGGAAGGTATCGATGCGGCGCACAAGCTGACCATTCTGGCCTCGATTGCCTACGGCGTGCCGCTTCAGTTTGAAAGAGCCTTCACCGAAGGTATTTCACGGATTACCGCTGAAGATGTCGAGCAGGCCGATAACCTGGGCTACGTTATTAAGCACTTGGGTATTTCCAAGCGTACCGACCAGGGGCTTGAGCTACGCGTTCACCCCACGTTGATCCCCAAAGAGCGTTTGCTAGCCAACGTGCATGGCGTCAAAAATGCCATTGCCATCATGGGTGACGCGGTAGGCCCCACGCTTTACTACGGTGCCGGTGCGGGTGCTGAACCAACGGCTTCCGCCGTGGTTGCTGATGTGTTGGATGTGGCTCGTGATATTACAACTGCCCACCACTATCGCGTGCCCTATTTGGCGTTCAGCGGTATTGATGAAGATGTCAGCCAACTGCCGATTATGCCGATGGAAGACATCATTACGGCGTATTATCTGCGCCTGTTGGCGGTGGATCGCCCTGGTGTACTGGCGCGCGTAGCCACCATTCTTTCGGAGCAGGGCATCTCTATTGAGGCACTGATCCAGAAAGAGGCAACCGAAGGCGAGCTGGTGCCGATTATTCTGCTGACGCACCGCACCAAAGAGAAGCAGATGAACGAAGCAATTCGTGAAATCGAAGCGATGGCCGATATCGCCGGGCCGGTGACACGCATCCGCGTGGAAAGCCTGAGCGAAGGGGAGTAACCCACTATGCGCTATATCAGTACGCGTGGGCAGGCGCCCGCGCTCTCTTTTGAAGAAGTCGTACTAACCGGTATGGCCAGCGACGGCGGCCTTTACGTACCGGAAGAGCTGCCCACCCTCTCGAAAGAAGCGCTGGCCGATATGGCCGGGCTCTCTTACGCCGAGATTGCTTTTCGGGTCATGAAGCCGTTTGTAAACGGCGAGATCGACGACGACACTTTCCGCACCATCGTGACCGACGCGTATTCCACCTTCACTCACGATGCGGTGGTGCCGCTCAAGCAGCTCGACGCCAATCACTTCCTGCTTGAGCAGTTCCATGGCCCGACGCTGGCATTTAAAGACGTCGCGCTACAGCTGCTTGGCCGCCTGTTGGATCACTTTTTGAAAAAGCGTGGCGAACGTGCGGTGATCATGGGCGCCACCTCGGGCGATACCGGGTCAGCGGCGATTGAAGGCTGCCGCCACTGCGACAACCTGGATATCTTTATCCTGCATCCGCACCAGCGGGTGTCCGAAGTGCAGCGCCGCCAGATGACCTCGGTGTTGGCCGATAACGTCTTCAATATTGCTATCGAAGGCAATTTTGACGACGCTCAAGCCATGGTCAAGGCAAGTTTTGCCAATCAGGACTTTCTGAACGGCACGCGCCTGGTGGCGGTCAATTCGATTAACTGGGCGCGCATCATGGCTCAGATCGTTTACTACGTAGCGGCGGGTGTCGCGCTGGGGGCACCGCATCGCGAGGTCAGCTTCTGCGTGCCGTCGGCCAATTTTGGCAACGTGTTTGCGGGCTACATGGCGTACAAAATGGGGCTGCCGGTCAAGCAGTTCATCATTGCCACCAACTCCAACGACATTCTGCACCGCACGTTGGCCGCCAACGACTTTTCCAAGAAGGAACTTGAGGCAACGCTCGCGCCTTCCATGGATATCGTGGTGTCGTCGAACTTCGAGCGTCTTCTGTTTGACGCCTATGAGCGCGATGGTGCGGCCGTGGCGGCACTGCTGGAGCGCTTTCAGCAAGAGCCCACCGCACTTGCCGATGCGCCGCTTGCCAAGCTGCGTGAGAAGTTCTCAAGTTTTAGTGTGGACGATGCGACCATTCTGGACGTCATTCGCGAAGCGCATCATCGTACTGGTGAAATGCTCGACCCGCATACCGCCACGGGCTACCGCGCTGCTGAGCGAGTGCGCGCTGATCACTCAACGCCAATGATAACGCTTGCCACCGCACACCCGGCCAAGTTTGCTGAAGCGGTGGTGAAAGCAGGCTTCCAGGGCGTACCGCTGCCCACGCATATGGATGATTTGCTGGAGCGTGAAGAGCGCTACACGGTATTGCCAGCTGAGCTGAGCGCCGTACAGCAGTTTGTGGCGGATAACCGTCGTTAACACATGATGACTGCTTTGCCAGATGCCAATCCGCCCGTTACACCTCAGCACACCACGCAGCTAATGTTGGAGCCTCGTCCGCTGGACGAGGCTGTCTACGCCCGTGCCCAGGCACAAGGCTTGAGCGAGCTTCAGGCGCGCCTTCTCGCCTCACGGCTGCCCGGCTATCAGGGCGAGCTTGCCCCGCTGGTAACGCCTAGCCTGCGCTATCTGGCTCACCCGGAAAAGCTTGCCGATGGGCGCCGCGCTGCCGAGCGTATTGCTCAGGCGGTTGCGGAGGGTGAATCCATCGGGATTCTGACCGATTACGATGTGGATGGGATTACCTCCCACGTGGTTATTCGCCGCACGCTAGTTGAGCTGTTTGGTGTGCCCGAGCACAAGCTGCATAGCCTGATTGGCCACCGTATTCACGATGGCTACGGGATCAGCTTGCCGTTGGTTGAGCGCACGCTGGCGCTTAAGCCATTCCCGACCCTGGTGATTACCGCCGACTGCGGAAGCAGCGACGAGCCACGTATCGCGCGACTCAAAGCGGCAGGCATTGACGTGGTGGTCAGTGATCACCACGCGTTGCCGTTGGAAGGCCCGCCCGTTTCGGCTTACGCCTGCGTAAATCCCACACGTGACGATTGCACTTATCCGGATAAAACCATCGCCGGGTGCATGGTGGCGTGGCTGTTGATGTCGTTGGCACGTGGCGTATTGGTGGAGTGGGGGGCCTTGCCCGAGGCTACGCCCAAACTTTCGCCGTGGCTCTCCTATGTGGCGCTGGGCACCGTGGCGGACTGCGTGTCGCTGGGCGGAAGCCCCGCTAACCGCGCCGTGGTGAGCTATGGATTAACTCTGATCAACCGCATGGACGCCGCCTGCTGGCGCGCCATGGCCGCGCGCTTGGGGGCGGACAGCGTGCCGTTCAACGCCGAAACCCTGGCCTTCCAGATGGGCCCGCGGATCAATGCGCGCTCGCGGCTGGATGACCCTTACGCCGCGCTGCATTTCATGCTGGCCGAGAGCGACGCTGTCGCTAATCGTCAGTTGGAAGTGCTGGATCAGGATAACCAGTCGCGTAAGGCGATTGAGGCTGATATGGCCGAAGAGGCACGGGCGCTGGCCGCCAGTGCGCTGTTAGCCGATGAGCCTGCTGTGGTGGTGTTTCTGGAAGATGGCCACCCCGGCGTTCAAGGCATTGTGGCCTCCCGGCTGGTGCAGTCTTACGGGCGCCCTGCGCTGGTGCTGACGCAGGCGGCGGCACCCAATATGCTCACCGGCTCCGGGCGCTCAATCGATGGCTTGCACCTGCGCGATGCGTTGCAGCGTACTTTTGAGCTGGCCCCAGAGGCGCTGCCACGCTTTGGCGGGCACAGCGGGGCCGCTGGGGTGGGCGTTCCCCGCGAACAGCTGGACGTGTTTAAACAGGCGTTTCTCAAAGCCGTAGCGGAGCTGTTGGAGGGGCGTTCGCTCTATCCTAGGCTATGGACGGACGGCGAGCTTTCTACTGCGCAGCTCTCTCTTGCCACGCTTGAGGAGATCGACGCGCTGGGGCCCTATGGGCGTGAATTTGACGCACCGCTTTTTGAAGGGCGTTTTATCGTCGAAGCGCTGCGCCCAGTGGGTGCCGATGGCGCGCACTTGATGCTTGAGCTCTCCATGGGTGCCATCACCTGTAAAGCAATCTGGTTTCGTGCCTTAACGCCAGGTGAGCTGCCCGCGTTCGCCATCGGCGACACGCTGCACTGCGCTTACAAGCTTAACCGTAACCGCTGGCGGGGGCGGGAGTCGTTGCAGTTGATGGTTGAGCACGCAAGCGCAGTTTAAAACGCTTTCATCAACCCGGTTCATTAACCCTGTTCATCACCCCAGCACACTTCATAAGGGCGTTTAAAAATGCGCGTGGACGATTTACCCAAGGACCCGCACCGCCTCTATGAGGATGTAATGGCGATGCTGCTGGGCACGTTCTTCGTTGCCTTGGGCGTTACCTTTTATACCCAAGCGGTGCTGCTAACTGGCAGCACTGCGGGCTTGGCGCTGCTGCTTAATTACGTGACGCAGTGGGGGTTTGGGCTGTGGTTTTTTGCCATCAACCTGCCGTTTTACTACCTGGCGATCAAGCGTATGGGGTGGAGCTTTACGCTGCGTACCTTTATTGCCATTGGTCTGGTGTCGCTGTTTTCTGAACTAACCCAGCGCTGGGTGCAGTTTGAAAGCGTGCCTTCGCTCTATGCGGCACTCATGGGCGGGGCATTGATGGGCATTGGCATGCTGATGCTGTTTCGCCACCGTACAAGCCTGGGCGGCATCAACATTCTGGCGCTCTACCTGCAGGACCGCCACGGCCTGCGGGCGGGCTATGTGCAGCTAGGCATCGATGGGATGATTTTGCTGGTAGCGCTTACCCAGCTACCGTTAGACCGCGTTGGCTACTCGGTGCTGGGAGCGCTGACGTTGAACTTGATTATCGCCCTTAACCATAAGCCCGGGCGATACATCGGCGTGAGTTAGCGCTCTAGCTAAGCCAGAACCACCAGACGACCAGGGCAATGAGCCCCACGCCCGTCGCGTTAACCAATAAGCTCATGAGGCCTCCTGTTGAGTGGGCTTCCAGAACCGCAGGCGATTGGCATTACTCACCACGGTGATGGAGGAGAGCGACATGGCGACCCCCGCGATAATCGGTGAAAGCAGCATGCCGGTTACCGGGTAGAGCAAGCCTGCCGCAACCGGGATGCACAGCACGTTATAACCAAAGGCGCCCACCAGGTTCTGCTTGATGTTGGCAAGCGTGGCGCGGCTGATTTCAATGGCTGAGGCCACGCCGTGAAGCGACCCACGCATGAGGGTGATCCCCGCGCTTTCCATGGCAATATCCGTCCCCTGGCCAATCGCAAAGCCGACGTTAGCGCGCGCCAGCGCCGGGGCATCGTTAATACCGTCGCCCACCATGCCGACGATTTCGCCTGCCTGCTGTAAGCGCTCAATCTCAGCGTGCTTGTCCTCGGGTGTCAGGCCCGCTTTGAACGTTGTAATGCCTACTTCGCGGGCAATCGCCGCGGCGCTATGCTGGTTATCGCCGGTCAGCATGACCACGTTCAGTCCATCCTGCTGCAAGCGCTTAACGGCCGCGACGGCATCGTGACGTAGTGGGTCGCTAATCCCGAAGAGCGCCGCTAGCTGATTATCCACTGCCAGATATACCAGCGTACGCGCCTTGTGTTGTAGCGTGTTAACCGCTTGCTGGGCAGATGAAAGATCAACTCCGGCAGCCTCAAGCAGGCGCGCATTGCCCAGCAGCAGCGCTTTTCCATCGCGGGTTTCGGCTTTTACGCCACCACCCGTAACACTTTCAAACCCTTGAATCTCAGCAGGCGCGGCGCCCTGAGCATCCGCGTAAGCGATAAGGGCTGCCGCCAGCGGGTGCTCAGAACCACGCTCCAGGGCATGAACCAGGCCCAGCGCAGTGGTTTGATTCATGCCAAACAGCTGTGCATCGGTGACACTGGGTTTGCCTTCGGTGAGCGTGCCGGTTTTATCCACCACCAGCGTGGTGAGCTTGCTGGCGGTTTGTAGCGCTTCGCCGCTTCTTACCAGCACGCCCTGTTCGGCGGCCTTGCCCACGCCAATCATGGTGGAAATGGGGGTAGCAAGGCCCAGTGCGCAGGGGCAGGCAATAATCAGTACGGTGGTGGCCGCCACCAGCATATGAATCACGCGTGGCTCAGGGCCAACGTTAAACCACGCAAGTGCCGCCAGTACGGCAATAATGATGACGGACGGCACGAAGATGCTCGATACTTTATCCGCCAGCTCACCAATTGGCGGGCGCGAATTCTGGGCGCTGGCGACCTGCTCGGTGATTTGCCCAAGCCGGGTATCGCGGCCCACACGGGTCGCGCGATATACCAGCCCGCCCTGGCCGTTGACCGTGCCTGCGCTGACGTCATCGCCGGTTTGCTTGCTGACGGCCAGCGGCTCACCGGTCAACATGGACTCATCAATATGGCTCTGGCCTTCGGTGACTTCGCCATCAACGGGTAAGCGCTCGCCGGGGCGCACGCGGAGTTGGTCGCCTTCACGAACATCATCCACGTCTATTTCCTGCTCTTGGCCGTCGCGAATGACGCGTGCCGTGCGGCTTTGCAAATCAAGCAGGCGCTTTAGCGCGTTGCTGGTACGCCCACGGGCGCGAAGCTCCATGGCGTTACCCAGCAGGATAAGCCCAACCACCATCGCCGAGGCTTCAAAGTAGATTCCTTGGGCTATTTCAGGCAACCAGGGTGCAAACAGCACCACCGCCATGGAGTAGAGCCAAGCGGTGCCCGTACCCATCGCCACCAATGTATCCATATTGGCCTGGTGGCGTTTGAGATTCTTCCACGCATTGACAAAAAAGTGGCGCCCGGGAAAGGCAAGCACGCCCAGGGTCAAGATACCAATCACCAGCCAGTAAACGCGGCCCAGGCCTATAACGTGGGGATGATAGATAAACATGCTGAGCATCAGGGGGATGGCCAATGCCAGCGCGATGGTGCTACCCCGCAGCCGCTGCCGATAGGTAGTGGCATCTTGCTCGGTGCGAACGCGCTCGGCTTCACGCATATCCACAATTGGCTCCGCCGTGTAGCCCGCTGAGGCGACTGCGTTGATAAGGGCTTGTGTATCGGCACTGCCCATTACCTGGGCGGTGTGGGTCGCGAAGTTAACGCTGGCGGCTTCTACCCCGTGGGTATTTTTCAGTGCATTCTGAACGCTTTTAACGCAGCTGGCGCAGGTCATGCCGCTAATTGCCAAGCGCAGGTTGGCAGCTGTGGCCGGTATCTCAGCTGCCTCTGGCGGTGCTTCAGGCGCTGTCGGCGAGGCGGGTTCGCTGCTGGCCGGGTAGCCGGCTTTTTCCAGCGCCGTGTTCAGGCGGCTATCGTCCAGGCTTGTAGTAACTTCAAGGCGTTTTTCAGCTGGGGTGCCCACTACCTCAGCCGCTGGGTCTTCTGCCTGAATCGCCTCGCGCATCCGCTTAACGCAGCCTTGGCAGCTCATGCCACCTACCGTACGGAAAACCGTATGACGTGAAGTGGTTGTGTCGTTCATAAGGCCTCCCTGGAAGAGGACTCATCGGGAAAGCTTTCAATAAGGCGGCACACGCTATGCCCATCAGGTGTGCCGTCTGGCATGTGCTCCCAGCTTTCCAGCGCTTGCTCCATTCGCTGGGCCAGCGCTTCAAGTTCGGCAATCCGTGTACGGATCTGCGGCAGGCGGCAGGCGAGCAGGTCGCGCACCAGCGGGCAGGGCGAGTCGCCCTGGTCGGCATGCAGGAGAATGTCGCGTATCTCCGCTACGCTAAACCCCAGCTTGCGTGCACGCTGAATAAAGTGCAGCCGCTCAAGGTCGGTGCTTGAGAAAAGCTGATAGCCGTTATCTGGTTGGCGGCTCGGGAGAAGTAAGCCTTCGCGGGTGTAGTGGCGAACTGTCTCTGCCGTTACACCGCCCTGTTTGGCAAGCTCGCTGACTTTCATCGCGCACTCCTTACGTTTTTGTCCGCTGTTAGTAAGCGGTGGGAATGCACGTAGTGTAAAACCTATGGGTAACACGCAGGTCAAGAAGGGCTGTTCAATAATTCGCTAAAAAGGGCTTAAAACGAATAAAACAATGATTTAAAACGGTCGTACGACTAATGTATGAGCGAAAAACAAAATAAAACGCTCGTTTGCCCTTGAACCAAAGGCCACATTGGGCGAAAACTGAAGTGTATGCCTACGCTATAAAAACAGTACCAGCGGATGTCGCCATCCACAGGATCATCGGGACAAGAGGCCAACCATGTATAATAAATTTAATAAGCTCACTCTAGCAGCTGCGGTTTCGGCAGCTGTCTTCGCAAGCCAGGCACACGCTGGCGGTTATCAAATTAACGAGCAAAGCGTTAGCGGCCAAGGCTATGGTCATGCTGGGCGCAGTTCTAACGTACACGATGCCTCTATTGTGTACGGTAACCCGGCAGGTATGTCGTTCCTTGATCGTGCGCAGATCACGGTGGGGGGCACCTATCTTCATGTCAATACCGATGTCAATAATGCTACCTCTGGGCGTTCTTTGGAAACGCCTGCGGGCTCACTGCCTTTGGGGTCAGTAGAAGGAACCAATGAAGGTGACATGGTGCCCGGTACGCTGGTTCCTTTTGCTTTTTATGCACAACCGGTCAATGAGCAGTTAGCGTTTGGTTTCGGCGTATATGCACCGTTTGGTTCAAAAACAGAGTATGAAGGTGGTTTCGAGGGGCGTAACCAGGGGAATTATACGGAGGTGAAGGTAATGACTGCCCAGCCAACCGTCTCCTACCGCTTTAACGAGCAGTGGGGCGTCGGGTTGGGGATTACCTATAACCGCGTTGATGGCGAACTGCACCGACAGGTGCCCGTTGCGGTTGGGCAGGCAGCCAATGGGGCTCCGATCGTTACTGAGGTGGATTCACGTGTTGAAGGTGATGATGACGCATGGGGATATAACCTGGGGGTGATTTACCAACCGGTGCCTGAAACCACGTTTGGTTTAACGTATCGCTCAAAAGTTGACTTCAATTTGGACGGTAGCTTTTCCGCAAGCTCCCCTGTGCTTGATCAGTTAGGTATTGGAACCGTAACGGATACGGCTGCACTGGACTTGACTACGCCTGAGACGGTTAACTTCTCGATAACCCAGCAAATGAGCGACAACCTCAAACTCATGTTTGGGGCTTCCTGGGCTCGCTGGAGTCGCTTTGATCAAATCCTTGTTACCGGCACTGAGCGTGAAGAGATCACTAACGAACAGCAAAATTACTCCAATGCTTGGGCATTCTCCACCGGCGGCGAGTATCAGTTGACACCTGAACTGGCTTTGCGAGCAGGGGTAGCGCTGGACTTTACACCAACGCAGGATACGACACGCAGTGTGCGTATTCCTTCTGATGACCGGCGTATCTTCTCGCTGGGTGCTGGCTGGAGCCCTACACCGGACCTAACGCTTGATTTCGCTTACTCTTATCTAACCGAGCGCTCAACCCAAGTGGATCAAACAAAGACGGATAGCTTCACTGTGGCTGGACAGCAGACACCGCCCATTACATCTACCTACTCCGCCGGCTATAAAAACGAAGCCCACGGTTTCGGTGCTCAGCTAACCTATCGTTTTTAAACTGATCGTTTTTAAGCCCATGTTTTAGACGTCTTGGTGAAATACGTTTCTCACGCGCTAAATCGGTAGCTCTACTTCTGAACCCGGCACTCGCCGGGTTCAGGCATTCGTCGTCATGGCGAGTGGATGCGAGAAACGCCAGGTTTCGTTACAATGGGTTTTCAGAATTTCGCCGCTGTGGTGCTGGCTTGGAATCATCAAGCCAAGATGCCACAGCGGCGCGTCTTTCTTTTGAACCATGTCATATTGACCAAGGCCAGGGCGATCCATGTTGGAAACCAACCCGATACATAACCAGATCAAGGACCTGTCTGAGCGGACAGACGTTCTTAGGGGGTATCTTTGACTATGCCGAGCGTAAAGATCGGCTAGAAGAAGTCTCTCGCGAGCTCGAAGACCCGAATGTCTGGAACGACCCGGACTACGCACAAAAGCTGGGTAAAGAGCGCTCTTCCCTGGAAGCCATTGTGGCAACCATCGACGAACTGGACCAGGGCCTTGGCGACAGCCGCGACCTTCTGGAACTCGCCGAGATGGAAGAGGATGAGGACACGGTTGAAGAAGTGCGCCAAGAGCTTGATGGCCTTCAGGTCGCGCTTGAAAAGCTCGAATTTCGTCGCATGTTCTCCGGCGAAATGGATGAAAATAACGCCTACCTGGATATTCAATCCGGTTCGGGCGGTACGGAAGCGCAGGACTGGGCCAATATTCTGCTGCGCATGTATCTGCGCTGGGCAGAAAGCCACGGGTTCAAGGCTGAAATAACCGAAATCTCCGCAGGCGAAGTCGCAGGTATTAAGTCGGCCTCGCTGCATGTTCAGGGTGACTATGCGTTCGGTTGGCTGCGTACTGAAACCGGTGTTCACCGGCTGGTGCGTAAAAGCCCGTTCGACTCCGGCGGCCGTCGTCATACGTCGTTTGCGTCGGTATTCATGTCCCCGGAAGTTGATGACAGTTTCGAGGTTGATATTAACCCTTCGGACCTGCGCGTTGATACGTATCGCTCCAGCGGTGCGGGCGGTCAGCACGTTAACACCACCGATTCAGCGGTGCGGATTACCCACGAACCTACCGGTATTGTGGTGGCTTGCCAGAACCAGCGTAGCCAGCATGCCAACCGTGACTTCGCCATGAAGCAGTTAAAGGCGAGGCTCTGGGAGCATGAAATGCAAAAGCGTAATGCCGCCAAGCAGGAAGCGGAAGACTCCAAGGCCGATATCGGCTGGGGCAGCCAGATTCGCTCTTACGTGCTTGATGACCAGCGTATCAAGGATTTGCGCACCGGCGTGCAGTCCAGCAACTGTGACAAGGTACTCGACGGCGACCTGGACCAGTTTATCGTCGCCAGTCTCAAGCAGGGTTTGTAATCTTTTTAGCGTTCGAACATGAATAGGGTGCCCCATGGCTAACCAAGACGCGTCTTCTCCTGAAAACGAAAATCATCTTATTGCTGAACGTCGCGCCAAGCTCACCGCGCGTCGTGAGCTGGCCGCAGAGCAAGGGAAGAGTGCTTTCCCGAATGACTTTCGCCGCGATAGCCTGACCGTTGAGCTGCAGGAACGGCTGGGCGAGAAGGAAAAAGCCGAGCTGGAAACGCTTGACCATCACGCATCCGTGGCGGGGCGCATCATGCGCCAGCGCGGTCCGTTTATCGTGATTCAGGACGTGGCGGGGCAGATCCAGCTTTACGTGGATAAAAAAGGCCTGCCGGCGGATGTGCTTGATGACATCAAGAGCTGGGATATTGGTGACATCGTGGCGGCGCGCGGCCCGGTGCATAAATCCGGTAAGGGCGACCTGTACGTGATGATGGTCGATGCCCAGCTTCTGACCAAGAGCCTGCGCCCGCTGCCGGATAAATTCCACGGCCTGACGGACCAGGAGGCGCGCTATCGCCAGCGCTATGTGGATCTGATCATGAACCCGCAGTCGCGCAAAGCGTTTGAAACGCGGGCGGCGGTGATCAGCTCCATGCGCCGTTTCTTTGAAACGCGTGGCTTTATGGAAGTGGAAACGCCGATGCTTCAGGCGATTCCTGGCGGTGCGACGGCGCGTCCGTTTGTGACTCACCACAACGCGCTGGATATGGATATGTATCTGCGCATCGCGCCTGAGCTTTATCTTAAGCGTTTGGTGGTGGGTGGTTTCGAGAAAGTCTTCGAAATCAACCGCAACTTCCGTAATGAAGGTCTTTCGACGCGGCACAATCCTGAATTCACCATGGTCGAATTCTACTGGGCGTATGCCGACTATAACGACCTGATGGATATGACCGAAGCGATGCTGCGCACTGCAGCCGAAGAAGTGCTGGGCACCACCACGCTTGAGTACCAAGGGGCAAGCTACGACTTTGGCCAGCCGTTCAAGCGATTGACGCTTAAACAGTCGATTCTGGATCACGGTGATGGCATTACCGATGCAGACCTGGGTAGCCTTGAAGCGGCGCGCGTGACCGCTCAGGCGCTGGGCATCAAGGTCAAAGACAGCTGGGGCCTGGGGAAAGTCCAAACGGAAATTTTCGAAGAAGTGGCCGAGCATAAGCTCGACCAGCCGACGTTTATTACCGAATACCCGGCTGAAGTCAGCCCGCTGGCGCGCCGCAACGATGCTAATCCGTTTGTCACTGACCGCTTCGAGTTCTTTGTGGGCGGGCGTGAAATTGCCAACGGCTTCTCGGAGCTAAACGATGCCGAGGACCAGGCCGAGCGCTTCCGCGCACAAGCCGCCGAGAAAGATGCAGGCGACCTGGAAGCGATGTACTACGATGCTGACTACGTGCGTGCACTGGAGTACGGCATGCCGCCTACCGCCGGTGAGGGTATCGGGATTGATCGTTTGGTCATGCTGTTTACCGACAGCGCGTCCATACGTGATGTATTGCTGTTCCCAGCAATGCGCCCTGAGGCTGAGTAGCACGCTGGATGGAATGAGGTAGACTAAAAGTTGGTAAGGGCGCGATTTAGCGCCCATAATGGTCAACGTTTCGACGGCGAGGAGAATCCCATGAAACTGCTAAACCGCTCCGCTCTGAGCGTCAGGCCGACCCAGCCCTTTGTGGACTGGATCAATGCGCTGGAACCCACCATGGGAGACGACGACCTGACACTGGACGACGTCGAACGTGAAAGTACCATTTACCTGATTCCTGAAATGGATACCCCGGAAGCGCTCGAAACCTTCGTGCACGACCGCTATGTAGAAATCCTCGAAACCGAGTTGCGCGCTTGGGAAGAGGATGAGCGCCAATGGCCAGAGCCGCTTGATTGGGCGCTGTTCAAGTCATTTCTTAGCGTTGAGCACAGTTATCTCGCCATCGATCTGGATGATGAGACAGCGCTTGAAATTTCTGACGTTGATGATGCGTTACTGCTCGACAGCGACCAGGATTAACGTTCGGCACTAGTTAGGCGCTATCTCATCATGACGTAACTCATGACGCACTTCTCTGCTCTTGGGCAGTTGTGCTCAGACACGTTAAAACCGGCTTAGGCCGGTTTTAACGTGTTAGCCGTTTCGTTTTAGGAATACCCCACTCATGCGACTGTTTCAAACCCGTCCTGGAGACGACGGCCTGCCCGGGCCGGAGCGTGCCTTGGCGGTATTGGCCCTGATTACTGGCACGCTAATGGCGGTGATGGACACCACCATGATTAATTTGGCGCTGCCGACCATTGCAGCAGACTTAAACGCCTCTGCTGCACGCTCGGTGTGGATCGCCAACATGTTTCAGGTGGTGTGTGCCGCCTTCTTACTGGTGTTTGCCGGGGTCAGCGAGCTGGTAACGCGGCGGCGTATTTATCTGTTTGGGCTTGGCACGTTTATGGTGGGCGCATTGGGGGCGGCACTGTCACGTAATTTAGAAACGCTGCTGGTGTTTCGTGCCTTGCAGGGGCTAGGCGCCGCCGCCACGCTCTCTATTGGCCCTTCGCTTTACCGGGCGATATTTCCCTCACGCCTATTGGGTAGTGCGTTAGGGTTAAGTGCGCTCGTTGTCGCGGGTGGTTATGCCGCAGGGCCAACGCTGAGCGGTGTTATTTTATCTTTTGCGGACTGGCCGTGGTTGTTTGCGCTTAATCTGCCCCTGGGGCTGTGCTCGTTATGGTTTGCCAAGCGCGCACTGCCTCGGGATAAGCCCCGGCAAGGAAGTTTTGATGTTCTGGGGGCGCTGTTGTCCATGCTGATGCTGGCGAGTTTCTTTCTGGCCATGGACGCGGTGGGGCACGCAGCACCGTTTGGCCTGGTGGGCGCCTGGATACTGCTTACCATAGCAAGTGCTGCCGGATTTATTATGCGCCAACGTCGCGCGCTTTATCCCTTGCTACCGCTGAGTATGTTTGCTGAAAAGCGCTTTACGCTTGCGGTATCCGCCTCAGGCCTTGCGTTTATTGGTCAGGGTCTGACCTTTGTCGCGCTGTCGTTTTATTATCAGGAGCAAATGGGGCTTTCGCCCCTGGAGACCGCTTGGCTGTTTACCCCGTGGCCGCTTGGGATCATGCTGGTAGGGCCGTTGGCGGGTCGTTTGGCGGATCGAATCAATCCAAGCGTGCTTTCAAGCACCGGCCTGGGGTTGATCATTATCGGTCTGGTCGCGCTGGCACTGGTGGATGAAACCATGGGCGTCATGGAAAGCCTATGGCGTACGGCGCTGTGCGGTATCGGTTTTGGTCTGTTCCAGCCACCCAATAACCGCGAAATGATGGGCAGCCTTCCGGCGGAGCGCAGTGCCAGTGTGTCAGGCGTGATGAGCACTATTCGCACGGTAGGTCAGTCGTTTGGGGTGGCGATAGTTGGGGCAGCATTAGCGCTTGGGTTTGAGGTTCAGATAACCCTCTGGCTGGGAGCGGCAACGTCGTTTCTGGCGCTTTTGGCAAGCCTTTCAAGAGTGTCGCTTGCCCGGCGTGCACTGGTTGAACGCCGGGCATCGTCTGGTGGCTAGTAAGCGCGTACAATAAAAATGTTGAATATCGAGGAGAGCATTAATGACGGTGCAAGCACAGATTGAACAGAAGTTAGCGGCGCTAGTGCCTGAAGTAGTGCGCGTGGAGAACGAAAGCCACATGCACAGCGTGCCCGCCAACTCCGAAACCCACTTCAAGGTAACGCTGGTTAGTGACATTTTCGATGGCCTGATGCCGGTGAAGCGTCACCAGAAAATCTACGCACTGTTGGCCGATGAGCTTTCCGGCCCGGTGCACGCGCTAGCTTTGCATCTTTATACGCCGGTTGAATGGCAGGCGAGAGGCGGAGAACGTCCTGATTCACCCAACTGTCGTGGCGGCGGCCAGTGACGCCAGAGGTTACCCGGCGCCACTATCTGGATGCCATGGGCATTACCGCCTGGGCATCGCGCTATCAACTGCCCAATGCGCTGCCGACCGAAGCTTGCGAGTGGGATGAGACGCCGCCGGAAAGAACGCCCCCGCGTGAGCGTCTCCAGGCGTTGCTT
Organism: Halomonas sp. AOP43-D1-4; assembly: GCF_052446175.1. Lineage (NCBI taxonomy): Bacteria > Pseudomonadati > Pseudomonadota > Gammaproteobacteria > Oceanospirillales > Halomonadaceae > Halomonas > Halomonas sp. AOP43-D1-4. The sequence continues at coordinate 156,275 of NZ_JBQSVY010000007.1, read as the reverse complement.
GACGATGCGCCAACCCCGCGTAGCGAGCCCAAGGCACCAAGCGTTAACTCGCCTGCGCCAGCGCCTTCTTCAGTGCGTGCTTTGCTCGGCCAAGCGCCAGCGGATAAGCCGCCTACTGAACCAATGCCCGTTGAATCAGTACCCATTGAAGCCGTACCTGGCTCGACGCCTGCGGTATCAGCTAAACCGCTGCAATTTTCGCTTTCCTGCGTGTGTATAGGACAGCGATGGTTGAGCTTGCACCCTGGCGAGATAACGCCCCAGGCGCAGCGCCTGCTTGCCAACATTTGGCAGGCCGTTGGTATCGCGCCGGATGCGTTATCCAGCGTCACGCTGTTTAAGTGGCCGTTAATGGCCAATACCTTTGCAGAAGACCCTCTTGAAGAAGCCAGAGAAGGGCTCTCTGCGTTTATGTCAGGCTGTGCGAGTCGACAGGGCTGGGCGCTTGAGCGCGTACTCTGGTGGGGGGAGCAACCCGAAGACGATAGCGCTGCTGATATCCTTAGCGTTTTGAATATTCAGCAAGCGCGTAGCGATACGCTGGAACTGCCGATATGGCAGGGCGTAGCGCTTGAACATCTTGTTAAAAATGGCGCTGCCAAGCGTGACCTTTGGCCCCAGCTGCACGCATTAGGCCAGCAGTGGAAAACACTCAATGACCCCGACAATGATCGCTGAGCTTCAGGCAAGCGACGGCCTACGCTTAGTCACTCTTGAAGCGCAGGCCCAAAGTGGAGCGAGTGAGCGCCAGCTTAATGCGGCATTAACCGATACGGATGCCTGCGTAGTGGGCTGTTTTCAAGAAAATGTCCTGGTAGGCTATGCGCTGGTAGCGCGCTTACCCTTTGATGCTGAGCTTCAAGCCATTGGCGTAGACCCTGCTCACCGCCATTTAGGGCTGGGGTATGGGTTAATGCAGGCAGTGATGTTAAAAGCGGCTGAGTGGCAAAGTGAGCGTTTACTGCTGGAAGTGCGGGCGAGCAACAAGGCTGCGATTAGCCTTTATCAACGTTTTGATTTTGAGGTGGATGGGCAGCGTAAAGGCTATTACCCGGCAGTACAGGGTGCTGCCGGGCGTGAAGACGCACTGCTAATGTCGCGTACGCTTAGTTAGCGATCCCTTCAAACTTGCTGAGTAAGCTGTTCAAACGGCGTTCCCACTCTTCGCGCTCTTGCTTGAGTTTGGTGTTTTCGTCGCGCAGCTCTTCATTTTCCAGCTTCATCATTTCCAACGCTTCCACCGTATCGGTGACTTTTTGCTCAAGCTGATTGAACAGTTCCAGGCTCATGTAAACCTCCAGGTTATAAAAACAAACAACAGGCGTGCCAACAGGTTGAATCAAGCGAGCGTAACGCCCGTAGGCGTCATCGGCAAGCGCTGTTTACGGGGTCTGGCGTTGATAAAGCCGGGCAGTACTTTCACCCGCTTGGGTTTCGCGGTGTAGCTGCCAGTTAGCAGGAGGCGTTGGGTCTAATGAGCGTTCGGTTTCCAGGTAAATCATGGCGTCGGGCGCGAGCCAGCCAAGAGTCTCCAGTGCGTTACAGCAACGTGTAGCAAGCCCCTTGTGAAAGGGTGGGTCAAGAAATACCAGGTGATAAGGGCTAGGCGGCTGGCTCAAAAACGTGTTTGCATCGCATGCAGTGACTTGGCCTTGGGTTGCGCCAAGCGTGGCCAGGTTTTGAGTAATGTAGGCGGCTACACTGTTGTCACGTTCGATAAAGTCAACGTGAGCGGCACCGCGCGAAAGCGCTTCAATACCCAGTGCGCCGGTGCCCGCGAACAGGTCCAGCACATGTTGGCCATAGAGCTGCTGCCCCAGCCAGTTAAACAGCGTTTCACGTACTCTGTCTGGCGTTGGCCGTAAGCCGGGCCGGTCAAGCACAGGTAGCTGGCGGCGGCGAAAATCACCACCGATAATACGAAGCTTGCCAGGCTGCCGGGTGGGCGTGCCTTTGGAAGCGGATGGGCGAGAGGAGCGTTGTCGTGTCATATCGGGGATTGTAGCGGGCTACTTATCCAAAGTCTTGGTTGGCGGTGGTAGGATGGTCACAATGTTCACCTTTTAAGTCGGATGACTCCCATGTTTGGTTTTTTCAAACGTAAGAAAAAGCACGACTCCCAACAGGAGCCGCAAGAGCAACGCCCGCAGGAACTCAATGATGATGCGCAGCTTGACGCGCCGCCGCAGGAACCGCTAGCCGACGTTGAAAATGGCGCGCCAGTGACAGAGCCTGAGCCCGAGGTTAAGCCAGAGCCGCCTGAGCCTGAGGTCGAGCCTGCGCCAGCGCCACCTGACGTTAAGCCAGAACCGCCTGAGCCTGAGGTTGAGCCCGCGCCAGCGCCTCCTGAGGTTAAGCCAGCGCCTCCTGAAGTTAAGCCAGAGCCGGCTGAGCCTGAGGTTGAGCCCGCACCTGCGCCTCCCGAGGTGAAGCCGGAATCGCCGGAACCCGAAATTAAGCCAGCGCGTGAGCCCGACATTAGCCCGGTTCCTGAGCCTGAAGTCGACCCGGAACCGACTGAGCTTGACGTTCAGCCGGAGGGCCAGCCCGAGCAGAAGCCTGCACTTCAAGAAAAGCCGGTGGCCACTAGTGGCGAGAAGAAGGGCTGGTTTGCGCGAATTAAGTCAGGCCTGGGCAAAACGCGCGCTAACTTAACCGACGGCATCGCCGATCTGTTTTTGGGAAAAAAGCAGATTGATGATGAGCTTTTAGAGGATTTGGAAACCCAACTGCTGATGGCGGATGTGGGGATTGAAGCGACCAGCGAGATTATTGGACGCCTTGAAGCACGCGTCTCGCGTAAAGAGTTGAATAACCCTGAGGCGCTTTATCGTGCGCTTCAGGAAGAGCTGGCTGCCATGCTTGGGCAGGTGGCAACGCCGCTTGATTTGAGTAAGCAAACGGACGGCCCCTTTGTGATTTTGGTAGTAGGGGTGAACGGCGTGGGTAAAACCACGACGATCGGCAAGCTGACCCAGCGTTTTCAGCGCGAGGGAAAAAGCGTCATGCTGGCCGCAGGGGATACCTTCCGGGCGGCGGCGGTTGAGCAGCTTAAGGTGTGGGGAGAGCGCAATAGCGTACCGGTCATCGCTCAACATACTGGCGCCGATAGCGCTTCGGTCATTTATGATGCAGTCGCCGCCGCTAAAGCGCGCGGCGTAGATATTCTTATTGCCGATACGGCAGGTCGCTTGCACAACAAAAGCCATCTGATGGAAGAGTTAAAGAAGGTCCATCGTGTGATGCAAAAGCTGGATAGCACAGCGCCGCATGAAGTGATGCTGGTGCTGGATGCAGGTACGGGGCAAAACGCGATTGCGCAGGCGAGCACATTCCACGAAGCCGTGCCCATCACGGGGATTACGCTAACCAAGCTGGACGGTACGGCCAAAGGGGGAATTATTTTTGCCTTGGCCAAACAGCTCGAGACGCCCATTCGCTTTATCGGCGTAGGCGAAGGGCTGGACGATTTACGCCCCTTCGAGGCAGACGACTTCGTTAGCGCACTGTTTGACCGCCAAGAGGACGATGCCAGCGCATGATCGCTTTTGAGCATGTCGGCAAGCGCTATGGAGGGCGCTTTGAAGCCCTGGCGCATCTGGACTTTCGTGTGGCCCGCGGTGAAATGGTGTTTTTGACCGGTCACTCGGGCGCGGGTAAAAGCTCTTTGCTGCGCCTGATTATGCGACTTGAAAAGCCTAGCCGTGGGCGTGTGATCGTGGCGGGGCACAATATTGCCCAGCTTCATGCAAGCCAGGTGCCTTTTTATCGGCGCCAGATTGGGGTGGTGTTTCAGGATCACCAACTGCTGTTTGATAGAAGCGTGTTTCATAACGTCTCGCTGCCGCTGGATATTCAAGGCATTGAGCCGCGGGAGTCGGCGCGCCGCGTGCGCGCCGCGCTCGATAAAGTGGGGCTTTTACACCGTGAGAAGGCGCTGCCCGTTGAGCTTTCCGGTGGTGAGCAGCAGCGTGTCGGCATTGCCCGAGCGGTGGTTAATAAGCCCGCGCTTCTCCTGGCCGATGAGCCAACCGGTAACCTGGACCCCCAGCTTTCCGCCGATATCATGGCGCTTTTTGAAGACTTCAATCGCATCGGCACCACGGTAATGATCGCAAGTCACGACCTCGCGCTGATTGCTCGTTTGCGCCACCGTATTTTGCGCTTGCGTGATGGGCGCTTAGTGGCTGATGAGGGCGCAGTATGAAACCATCGGCAACACCGCGTCGCGCAAAAGGCGCTGCACCGAAAGCGGGGCGCAAAGTATCTACCCAGCGTCAGGAAGCCCCACCTCCCAAACGGCGCGGAGCCAATTCGCAGCAAACGCGTTTTTCAAGCCGTTTACGTGCCTGGGGGCGCCACCATCGGGCGATGAGTTGGGACAGCTTTTATCGGCTGTTGCGCCACCCCGTCGGCAGCCTGCTGACAATGCTCGCGATTGCTATTGCCCTCGTGCTTCCGGCTGCGCTGTGGCTGACGCTGGATAGTGCTCGATTGCTGGATGCCGAGCTGGATGAGAGCGCAACCCTCACGGTGTACTTAGAAACCACCGTTGACCCGGCTCAAGCGGCGCGGATTGATGAGGCGGTAAGCGCTGAGCAGGCGGTGCTAGAGACGCGCTTGATCAGTGCCGAGCAGGGTATGGTCGAGTTTCAAGAGTCGCTGGGGCTGGACGATGCGCTGGCGGGGCTGGATGCTAATCCGCTTCCCGCGAGCATCGTGGTGCGTCCACAAAGCGTGGAGCTGGCATCCATGGAGCAACTGTCTGTTTCGTTAGCCTCTCTGACAGGCGTTGATGAGGTTCGGGTGGATTTGGCCTGGGTGGAGCGCTTACGCCATTTGGCTGCACTTGGCCGACGCGTTGCGTTAGCGCTAGGTCTGCTGTTTGGATTAGGGGTGCTCTTGGTGGTCGGTAATACGATTCGCTTGGCCGTTGAAAGCCGACGCCGCGAAATCGAGGTGGTCATGCTGATTGGTGCCACGCACGCTTTTGTACGTCGCCCGTTTTTATACAGCGGGGCGTGGTATGGTCTTGGGGGCGGTATATTGTCGCTGGGTTTGCTGGGCTTGGGGAATCACTGGCTGTCGCTGCCGGTCGCCGCGTTAGCGGCTAGCTATGGTGCAAGCTTTTCGTTGCCGCAGCTGGATATCACAGGCTCTACAATTTTGCTATCCTGCAGTACACTATTAGGTTGGTTGGGCGCTTGGCTGGCAGTGACCCGTCATCTTTCCAGTATCCGCCCCCGCTAAGCGTGTGTGGCGCTGTCTGCGAACGGTAATAATGTTTTATTACTCTGGCTAGCGCCGACGCAATCTGGCTTAAGCCGATAGCACATTTCGGCAAAACAGGCAGCAGAAACAAGTGAACTTTGCCGCTTAGGCAAGGTCTTAATGGTTAATTGAGGCGTGCGGACGTAAATACAACGACGTCATTACAACTACGTACGTCAATCACGATAGATGATAAGGGAGACCACCTGCACATGAGCACTAGTCTTCTACCGGTGGGACAGCTTTCTCCAGGTCACGACTTGGGCGGCTACATTCGAGCAGTTAACGGCATTTCGGTGCTGAGCGTTGAGGAAGAGCGCGAACTTGCTTTTCGTCTTTATGATGAAGCTGATTTAGAGGCTGCGCGCCGCTTGGTTCTCTCGCACTTGCGCTTTGTTGTGCATATTGCTCGCAGTTATTCAGGCTATGGGTTGCCCCAGGCAGACCTGATTCAGGAAGGTAACGTCGGCTTGATGAAAGCCGTAAAGCGTTTTGATCCTAACCAGGGGGTACGCCTAGTATCGTTTGCGGTTCATTGGATCAAGGCTGAGATACACGAATTTGTACTGCGTAACTGGCGGATTGTTAAAATCGCCACGACGAAAGCTCAGCGTAAGCTGTTCTTTAACCTGCGCAGCGCCAAGAAGCGCCTTGCCTGGTTGAACAACGATGAAGTAGATGCCATCGCTAAAGACCTCGACGTTAAGCCGGAAGTCGTGCGGGATATGGAAGGCCGCCTTTCCGCTTATGATGCAGGCTATGATGCTTCACCGAGCGATGACGAAGAGAGCACGTATCAGGCGCCCGCTTACTTTTTGGATGACGCCTCTGCTGACCCGGCGACCAAGCTTGAAGACAGTGATTTTGAGGAAGACTCAACGCGCCGTCTGCAGCTTGCTTTGAAAGGTCTGGATGAGCGTTCGCGGGACATTTTGCAGCGCCGCTGGCTGACCGATAATAAAGCGACCCTGCATGATTTGGCCGATGTGTACGGCGTTAGCGCTGAACGTATTCGCCAGCTTGAGAAAAACGCGATGAAAAAGCTGCGCCAAAAAATGGGCGATGCTATCGCGGCGTAAGTCTACGTAGTTAGCTGTTCATAGCCAAAAACCGGCCTCTATCAATTAGAGCGCCGGTTTTTTTATGGCTGTTTTATGCGTATGAAGTGGTTTTTTAACGCCGTGCTCTGACATATTTCCACAGCCCGCCACCAGGCAGTATTAACGCGATAAAGCAGCAGGCTGCTGCGGGCGCTGCAACGTCCAAAAACGAGTCCAACGTCCAGTGGTTGAATAAACCATAGAGGTACCACACCTCGTTGGGCCCGCCACCCGCATATTCATGCTGGGCTATCTCGCGGCCTAAAAAGATGGCCACCACCAAACAACCCGCCACCCAGCGGCCAACAAACGGCCATAGCAAGCCTTGAAAGATCAGCGCGATAATCGTGTGCTCAAGGTGGGTAATATTCAAAAGCGCCTTCCTTTGGCGGAATGGTTGATCTGGCATGGATGATGTGTCTATAGGCCGCCATCGAAGTGTTGGAGCTTGAACCACCTGAGGTCTAAAGATTAAGGAAAAAGATAAGCTCTGGATATCAGATATCAACTGGTTAGTTCTAGCTTCATTATGAAGTCCGTATCGCAAATATCACCCATCAGGAAGTCATGTGTACCAATGACGACAAATCCTCGTGACTTGTAAAATGCTATCGCTTGTTGGTTATTTTCCCATACGCCTAGCCATAGGTATGTGCTAGGGTAATCCCCCCATTTATAACCGAAGCGATAAGTAGAGTTGGTTAGGCCGCCATGGCCACCTTCTGTTTCGGTGTTATCCCACCCAATGCCATGTTCGGTCGCTCGTGGTTGTACGTCCAGAGCCAGCGTGTGGCAAAATCCTGTACTTCAGCGATCGAGTCGAAAAGATAATGGCTCAACCAATCATAACGGACTGTTCGGTTGTAGCGTTCAACATAAGCATTCTGCTGCGGATTCCCCGGCTGGATATATCGAAGTTCAATGCCTTCCTGCCTTGCCCAGGTAACGAGCTTACCGCTGATGTATTCCGGGCCGTTGTCACAGCGAATGGCTTTTGGCTTGCCGCGCCATTCGATCAACTGCGTGAGAGAGCGTATTACGCGCTCTGCCGGCAGCGAGAAGTCTGCATCGATGATCAGACCTTCCCGGTTGTAGTCATCGAGCACATTGAACAATCGATACGTTCGGCCGTCTGCCAACTGGTCGTGCATGAAGTCCATAGACCAACAGCCGTTCAGAACCTGCGGTACCGACAAGGGTTCCGGCTTTTTCCGCACCAGTCGCTTCTTGGGCTTGATCCGCAGGTTAAGCTCCAGCTCCCGGTAAATCCGGTAGATGCGCTTATGGTTCCAGCCGAAGCCCTTCACGTTGCGCAGATACAGGTAACACAGCCCAAAACCCCAGTTACGCTGGTTATGGGTTAAACGCACCAGCCAGTCGGCAATCACCGCGTTCTCATGGCTCAGCTTTGCCCGGTAGCGATAACAGGTCTCACTGATACCAAAGGCCACACAGGCCAGCCGTACACTGCAGCGATCAGCATCAACTGCATTTTTTGCCATCTCTCGGCGTTGAGATGGCTTTACCACTTTCCCTCAAGGGCCTCCTGGCGAAGCTCGGATTTCAAGCGCTCTTCGGCGTACATCTTCTTGAGCCGACGGTTTTCGTCTTCCAGGTCCTTGAGGCGCTTCATCATGGACGCGTCCATACCACCGTACCTGGAGCGCCATTTATAAAATGAGGCACTGCTCATGCCGTGCTCGCGACACAGTTCAGGGACAGGCACACCAGACTCCGCCTGCTTCAAAATCGCCATGATTTGGCTGTCGGTAAAACGTGATTTGCGCATGTGAAATCTCCTGTGTTTTCAGGTTACAAAATTCCACTTATCAACGCGATTATTTTTCAGGGGGATTACCTGACCATCCAAGTAGTTAGCCATGGCCTCCTCTGTGCGTGTCCCACAATTCGTTACAACATCCTGCAACTTGCTCGGCAAGGCATTAAAATCATCCAGGCGCATGCTGAGAACATTCGTAAATGTCCCAAACGCGCCATTGCTGCTCATTAGTTCGTGGAGACTGAAGGGCTTAATACTGGCAAAGGCGGAAATAGTGCCATCTGCCGTGCCGCGTTCAAGGGCGATATAAGTGTCTCCGATTGGAATTTCGGCAGGTGATGCACCTAGTTCGCTGATGGCCAGGTTCATTGCGCCACCCGCAGAGCGTAGTACCTTGCCTTCGAAGGCGGCAGCAGTATCGATTTTGTCGCTCATGGAAACCACTTGGTAGGGAGGGTAGGCCATGACGGCAAGTGGCATTAGATTGTTCGAGGTAAATTCGTCTTTGAGAATGCCGCTCTTTAGGGTGTCTGAGTAGCTGGTGACGATCTCAGTAGCAGTACTTCCCAGCCCCGGAAGCATCGAGACACCATTCAAGGGCATATCATCGCTCGCGTAACCTATGGGGATCGGGGCTACGTCAGCGATACCGCTACCGATTGCATTGAGGAGTTCAGTCGTTTTCGATATTTGCCCGCCTGGATAGTAATCAAAGCTGACCTGATCGTTAGTCTCTTCGCTGACACAGGACATCCAAGGCTCTACGCCTTGCTTGGTGATCACATGACTGTCGGGACTGCCATGTACCATTGATAACGTTACGGAATCTTGGGCCTGAGCAGCGCCCAAGCTAGTAGTGAGTAGGGCTGTTGAGCTGACTACCAAGACTGTCTGTTTCTTTATCATTGTCGACGACTCCGGCTTAAGCTGATTAATTAAATGAATATTTCAGCGCTTAACTATGCTGTATTCCGATAGGTCTAGCGTGTCTGGTCAGGCATCGTTATTTGTAGAGAATCTCTTTGGTTAAAGGATTCATACCAAGTGCGTAATTGTGGCCGTGTGCTCAGCCAATCATGATCACTATGACGAAATTGCAACCAGGCAATCGCGCACGCCATGCCGATGGTTCCCAAATTCACTTCATCAGCCCACTCGGTGACTCTTTTTTCCAGCGTGTCCATACCTCGTGATGCGGTTGCTATCTGCTTATCAATCCAGGCTATTGAACGTGCATGCTCGGGGCGCATTTTTTCCAATCGAACAGCCATTCCTGCATCCAGTACTCCGTCAACGAGCGCGACCAATGTACATGTTCTCCAACGCTCTCTAGTTTCCTTTGACAAGAGATGACCATCGCCTTCTACATCGTTGAGGTACTCGCAGATAACCGGAGAGTCATAAAGGACGTCGCCACTATCCGTCACGAGGGCGGGGATTTTTCCAAGAGGATTTACATCCCGAAATCCCGTCGAGGGATCGCGGGGATTGGTCTCTGTCATTGTCACTTTTTCGTGCAAGCCAAGCTCGTACGTGACGACTCTTACCTTTCGCGCATAGGGTGAGTTTGCTGACATGTAGAGTTCCATTGACGGCTCCAGGCATGTGTTCTGATACATATTGTTCGTTGTGTTGCCTTGATTTAAGTCATGATATTGATAAATTTCAAAAGTATTTATCAAATCAATTGATCATAAAAACGAATTACTTTGGCGGCAAGCTAAGCCCTGAGCGGGTTTTAGTGATTTTTTCTTCATAAGACATAAGGCCAATGGATGACGGATATTTAGTTCACCAGAAACCTAGGGAAGTTGAGCAGATAGCTGCGGCCTGACAATGTGTCCGATCTAACTGGTCTAAATAAATGACACAGGAAGGTTGGCATTGCCGTTAAGTTGAGCGTGACGCCGGGCGCCGGGAAGACACACCACGACCACCGAGCGTGAGCGGATCAAGGCGCTGGACGCGAGAATCGGGAGTTGAAGCAGGCCAACGAGACCCTCCTACGCAAGGCCTCCGCGTATTTTGCGACGGGCAGGCCCTCCTGCGCCGCGGCATCATCGATGATCACCGCACCTCTACGCTCATCGAGCGTTTCACTTCGGCATCTACGCGATTGCCAATATTCCTCCGCTGACCAACATAATCGAGAATATATACAGAATTTTTACCTGTGAAGCGTCCCGCTAGCGCTCTTCGTCGACGCTTATTATACGAAATGCTTATTGACCCCCCATGAGTTTAAATTTTTTACTATGCCCCGCTGCGCAACCGTTTGCACACAGGCGAGAGAGCCGCCTCGAGCATCTCGGTATGCTGGAAAATCCATTAAGAGCGAGACAACAATATGCGTAAACTAATCGCCTGTATGATAACGCCCGCGATACTCACGCTGACGCCACTGGTGCAGGCGGATGAACACCTCATTCGTATCGCTACGAGCGTTCCCGAAGCGCACTATCTGACGCAGAGCGTCAAACGCTTCGCCGATGAGGTCGCTGAGCGCACCAACGGTGACATCACCTTTGAGATCTATCCGGCCCAGTCTTTGGTCACTGACCAGCAGATGGACCAGGCGGTCAGCAACGGTACGGTCGATATCGGGGTCGCCTCGGCGTCGATCCTGGCGGGGACCATCCCTGCGTTCAATATTTTTGCTGTTCCCTTCCTCTTCGATACTAGTGAGAAACTAGAGCAGTCGGTCACCCCGAATAGCCCCATCCGCGAGATTCTCGACGGCGAGATGGAGAAAAAAGGATTCGTTACACCGTTCTGGATTCCCTACGGTTCGATCGTTCTCGTCACGCGGGAAGAACCCGTCAGAACCCCCGATGACATTCAAGACATGAAGGTCCGTACCTTTGGCTCGACGGTCAGTGATTTCATCGAGGCGGTGGGCGGCTTACCGGTCGTGACCAGCGGCGGAGAGCAGTTCCTCGCCCTGCAGCGCGGTATCGTCGATGGTGGCTTGACCGGCTGGTCGTCGGTGCTTGATCGCAGACTCTACGAGGTCACTGATAACGTCACAGCGCTCAACCACATGTACGAAACGCACTTCGCACTCATGAATCAGCAGGTCTGGCAATCGCTGAGTGATGATCAGCGCCAGATCTTCGAAGACGCCGGCCAGGCACTCGAAGCGCAGCTGAGCACCGACCTCGTCGATGAGACTGAGCAGGTCAAACAGGATTTGAGAGACCATATGACAGTCATCGAGCTCAACGACGACGAGAGGGCACAGTGGCAGGAAGCTTCGTCGTTGGTCGCCGATGATTTCTACGAGCAGAGCGATGCCGTTTCCCGCAAAGTTTTCGAGGAAGCTGAAAAAATTCAGTGATGTCGACAGCCATCGGTTTTCCGAACCGTTGTTCACGTGCCGACCCGGATAGCGGGCCGGCGGTGAAAGACGGTTCGAGATCAGCCGGGCTCCATTAGCTCATGAGCTTTAGAGATGACTGCTATGTCTGATACCCGTTTCAATCACGCCCTTCTCACCTGGCGCCGGCTCGTCCGCGGTTTGGGTGAGGCCGCATCCTGGATCTATTTCTGCATAGGTATCGCGGTAGCGTATGAGGTCGTGTCGCGATATTTCTTCAATAGTCCTACTGCCTGGGTCGAGGAAATATCGCGGGTCGGCATGGTGTGGGCAACCTTCGCGCTGCTGGCGCCATGTCTCAACCATCGCCAGATGATCTCCATTACGCTGCTTTACAATAGCGTGGGTCGCAGAGTCGGACTGCTGCTGGATTTGTTGCAGTTATTGGCCATGATCGCCGTCGGAGCGCTGGTCGGCTGGTTTGCCTTCGTGCAGATGGTGCAGTCGATCGAGATGGGGCGTGCCACTGCAACCAGCATGTCGCTGCCCTACTGGATCTTTCATCTCGCGTTGGTGATCGGCTTTGCGCTGCTCGGAGTACAGGCGATTCTGGAGATGATCTGGATCTGTTTAAGCGGTGAGCGTTTGTTCGATAAAAAAGACAGCGAGGATGCGCACTGATATGGATACCCTCATTATCCTCTGCGGGCTTTTGGCGCTACTACTGACAGGAATCCCAGTCGGCATTGCGCTGACGCTGATGGGAATCGCGCTGATTCTGTCTTTGGGCGTGCCGCTAGCAAGCATTCCTCAGGAGTTTCTCGGCTCGATAAACAGTTTCATCCTGCTGGCAGTTCCGATCTTTCTGCTGACATCCAATATTCTGCTCAAGGCGGGTGTGGCGCGTGATCTTTTCGATGCTGTTCACAGCTGGATGGGGAGCGTTCGCGGCGGTGTCGCCATCGCCACCATTCTCTCCTGCGGCATCTTTGCTGCGATCTCTGGCTCGTCCGTCGCCGTTGCCGCCATGATTGGCACCGTGGCGATCCCCGAAATGACTAGTCGCGGCTATGACAAGCGCTTCGTCATGGGGACGCTGGCCGCTGGGGCCACGCTGGGCATACTCATTCCTCCGTCGATTCCGCTGATCATCTACTCGGCAGTGGCCGAGCAATCGACTGCCAGCATGTTCCTAGCCGGTATCGGTCCGGGACTTCTGCTAATCGGGCTGTTTCTCTGCTACTGCGTGATCAAGTCGTTCATGGGCGGCGCGCCAATCGCGGACAAGGGGGAGGGTGGGGATGCCAATGCCCGGTTCCGGGCGACGCTCAAGGCGCTACCCACTCTCGGCATCGCTTTCACCATGATCGGGGGGATCTATGCTGGGGTCTTCACCCCAACGGAATCCGCGGCGGTCGGGCTGGTTCTCAGCCTAGTCTATGTGCTGGTGTTCAAACGTACCATTGCGCTTCACCAGTTACGCGAGGCGGTAACGGAGGCGGGGCTTACCACGTCAAAGCTTCTGCTGATCATTGCCGGGGCCAGTGTCTTTGGTAAGGGCATCATGCTCTATCGGATTCCCTACGAGGTCTCCAGCTGGATCGCCTCGAGTATTGCGACACCGTTCATGTTCTTCCTTGTCGTGATGCTCGTGCTGCTACTGCTGGGACTCTTCCTAGAAGGCATTGCCATGATTCTCATAGTACTGCCGATCCTACTGCCCTCGCTCGGCGTTCACGGTCTGGATCCAGTGTGGTTTGGGATCTTCTTCGTGCTGATGATCGAACTGGCTCTAATTACGCCGCCGGTGGGCATGAATCTGTTCGTCATACAGTCCGTGGCGGGGTCGCCGTTGAAGGATGTGGTGCGCGGGGTGCTGCCCTACGTAGTGATCATACTGGCGACGGTCTTCATCATCTATTTCTTCCCACAGGTGGTGCTCTATATCCCGTTTTATAGCTGAGTGGGGTAGTCAGCGTGAGCCGCTGGAACTGCGAATGATCAGCTTCCCTCTGAGGCTGACGGTTTCATCAGGTAGATGGGGACTCTCGACGCGGCTGGCAAGCATAGCGAAAGCCCGCTCGATCATCACCGACAATGGCTGCTCGATGGTGGTCAGGTCGTAAATCGGGCGGGCCGAGGAGGGCAGGCCATCGAAGCCCACCACGGCGATATCGTCGGGTACTTTTATGCCATGCAGGCGCAGCGCGTCGAGTAGCCCCATTGCCATGATATCGCTAAGTGCGAAAACAGCATCGGGTCGGCGCGATTTCGACAGTTTTACTAGCTCCAGTCCCGCCTCATAGCCGCCGTAGTAATGGGACTTGCCGTCGTAACGGTGCTTGAGCTTCAAGCCAGCCTGTGCCAGTTCGCCGGTGAAGGCATTTTCGCGTTCCTGAGCAGTCGAGCTGTGTGAAGACGTGGTCACGATGGCAAATTTCTCGCGCCCGTTATCGATCAGCAAGCGTGCTAGATCGCGTCCGCCGGAGAAGTTGTCGCAGGTCACGGCGCAGCCGTGCTGGAGCGCAACGCGGTTGACCATCACCAAGGGAACAGTATTTTTCTCACAGACCTCGGCCACTCTTGAACTCTGTATCGCGGATGAGGCCAGGCAGCCGTCGACCTGATACTGCAGTAGTGCCTCGGTCGTTCGCTCTTCGACCGGCCCAGAGCCTGCGTGAATGACCAGAAAGCGATATCCCAAGGCCTCCGCCTGGCGGGTCGCCTCGTGTAATAGCTCAGTATAGAAAGGGTTGGTGGAGGGGCCGAGTACCAAACCGTAAAGACCGCTACGTCCCGACGAGAGCGTTCTAGCTAGCACGTTGGGAGTGTATCCGTGCTCGTGTGCCAAAGCCAAGATGCGCTCCCGGGTCTTTTTCGAGATACGCGTATCTCCACGTAACGCGCGAGTCACCGTGGAGGGCGCAACTCCCGCCATTTGCGAGAGCGTGACGATGGTGGCGCGGCGGCTGTCGGATAACATTGGCGTCTGCTTTATGCGTGAGATTGACTGCGTGAGCTTAACGTAAATGACGCGCTCATTTCATACCTATGTTATCTCGTGGGCTTGCTCGGCGCATCCTTATTAGCCTTATTGCTAATAGAGAAGCACTTGTCATGAATAAAAATCGGTCATAGACTCCAAAGTTGCGCAAACGTTTGCGCACCCAATGAAATTATCGAGCTTAGTGAGGTCGACTCCGATGGCAGAAACGAAACGTCAGATGAAAATGGTGGGTTTCCTGCAAGCCCAGAACTGCTCGATTGCGCCCGGATCGTGGCGCCATCCGGCCAGCGCGACGGACTTCCTGACGCCCGAGTATTACCAGCGCATTGGACGCGTGCTGGAGGAAGGCAAGTTCCATCTGGCCTTCTTCGACGATCGCTTGGCGATGCCGGACATCTACCAAGATGATCACGGCGAAGCCGTCGAGAACGGTGTGCGCGTTGTCAAAATGGATCCGGTGTCGATCATCTCGGCGATCGCAATGGCCACGAGCCGAATCGGGCTGGGCATTACCTACTCGACCACCTACTACGAGCCGTTCCACGTTGCTCGGCTCTTTGCCACGCTGGATCTAATGAGCAAGGGGCGTGCCGCGTGGAATGTGGTGACGTCACTAAACAACTCTGAAGCCGCCAATTTTGGGCGCACCGAGCATCTGGCCCACGATCTCCGCTACGAGCGTGCCGATGAATTCCTGGAAGTCGTACAGGGACTCTGGAACAGCTGGGACGGAGACGCCCTGGTCGTTGATAAACAGAGCGGTCAGTTCGCCCATGCCGACAAGGTTCATCGACTTTCTCACGAGGGTAAATTCTTCTCCTCCCGTGGCCCGCTACCTGTGCCGCGTTCGCCTCAAGGCCAACCGGTGTTGATCCAGGCTGGTCAGAGCGGCCGCGGAAGGAAGTTCGCCGGGCGTTGGGGTGAACTGATCTTTGTTGTCTATCCCAACCTAGAAGCGGGCAAGAAGCAGTATGCCGCGGTCAAGCAGGAGGTCGAGGCGGCTGGGCGCAACCCCGACGACGTAGCGATCTGCCCGGCCTGCTATGTCTGCGTCGGTGAGACCCAAGAAATCGCCGAAGAGAAGCGCGAATATATTCGCAATCTAGCCAAGCCGATCGATGCTCTGGTGCTTCTCTCGGAAGCGCTCAATTACGACTTCGGCAGCAAGTCAATGGACGACGAGTTCACCGACGAAGAACTCGAGAAACTCTCCTGGACCGGTTTCCGCGAGCGTGTGGTAGATCTGAGTGGCAAGCCCAACCCGACGGTGCGTGACTTCGTTCACTTCTCGGGGCGCGGGACCATCGGTGAATTTCCGATTTTCTGCGGTACCCCCATTGCGGTCGCCGACCAGATGGAAAAGTGGTTCGTCGAGCGCGCCTGCGACGGCTTCGTGCTCGCCGCTACTCATACCCCCGGCGCCTTTGAGGATTTCACCCGTATGGTGGTCCCCGAGCTTCAGAGACGCGGGCTCTATCACCACGACTATCCGGGCACTACTCTGCGCGACAGCTTAGGCCTGAAGGTGCCTGGTCGCTCAGTTTGATTGTCGCAAGCAAACGCCGTGATTTACCGCTTATTACGTGAGGCTGATATGAAAGAATTTCGAATGTTGTCGACGAGTGGAATCCTCGGCTACGGCTTCGCCGAGGAGTCGCTCAAGATCGGGATGTCCTGGGATCCCCACGTCATCGGTTGCGACGGTGGAAGCACGGATCCTGGGCCTTATTACCTCGGCGCCGGCAAGTCATTCTGTTCCCGGCTCTCGGTCAAGCGCGACCTGCGCCTAATGCTTCTGGCGAGCGTCGAAGCAAGAGTGCCGTGCATCGTCGGAACCGCAGGTGGCTCCGGCGGTGAACCACACTTGCAGGACATGGCGGCGCTGGTACGCGAGATCGCCCGGGAGGAGAAGCTGTCGTTTAAAATGGCTCTGATCCACTCT
Source organism: Halomonas sp. AOP43-D1-4 (assembly GCF_052446175.1). NCBI lineage: Bacteria > Pseudomonadati > Pseudomonadota > Gammaproteobacteria > Oceanospirillales > Halomonadaceae > Halomonas > Halomonas sp. AOP43-D1-4. Next base: position 139,859 of record NZ_JBQSVY010000007.1, on the reverse strand, counting down.
GAGCAGTCCAAGGAAGACGTGAAAGCGTGGATCGATGCGGGTGCGACAAAGCCGTTGGCACGTATGGCGCCACTCGATACGGCGACGGTCGATCGAGCCGAACGAATCGTGGCGATGATGGGCCCGGAGCCCTTCGCCAAAGCGCTCGACGAAGGGGCGCAGGTCATTCTCGCCGGGCGCAGCAGTGACCCCGCTCAATGGGCCGCGCCGGCGATCCGCGCAGGTATGTCACCGGCGCCTTCCTGGTACGCCGGCAAGATGCTCGAGTGCGGCGCCGAGCCCACCGTGCCTAAGGAGCCGGACTGCATTTTTCTGCGCGTGCGCGAGGATCATGTCGTGTGCGAGCCGCCCAATCCGATTCGGCGTTCTACCCCGCTGGCTGTGGCCAACTTCGCGATGCACGAGAATGCCAGCCCGATTCATCACATCGAACCTGGTGGGCTCCTCGATACCAGCGAGTGTCGCTTCGAAGCCCTCAATGACCGTGCGGTGAAAATCGATGGCATGACCTGGCAGCCCGCCGAGCGTTACACCGTCAAGCTCGAGGGCGTCGAGAGCATGGGCTATCGTGCGATCACGCTGTGTGGTACCCGCGACCCGATACTGATCCGCCAGATCGACGACTATCTGGCGGTGCACCGCGAGAAGGTGATGAGCAAGGCTGAATCCTTCGGTGTCTCTCGCGAGGATTATTCGCTGATCGTGCACTGCTATGGCCGCAACGGCGTTATGGGCGACTGGGAGCCGCTCGAGACGTTCGAGTCTCACGAGCTCGGCTTTGTGATTGAGGTCGTCGGCAAGACCCAGGAGGCCGCCAACGCCGTGCTGGCCATGGCGAGAACCTCAATGCTCCATGCCGACTTCCAGGGACGACTGTGCAAGGAGGGTAACATGGCTTTCCCGTTCAGCCCCTCCGATATCGAGATGGGGGAGTGCTATCGCTTCAGTATTTTCCATGTCGTCGAGCTCGATGATCCCTGTTCAATCTTTCCTATCGAATATGAAGAGGTTTGACGACCATGGCTTTGATCAAAGACATCGCACAAATCTGCAAAAGCAAGAATGCTGGCCCTTTCTATATCACTATTGATGTCCTTTTTGAGGATCCAGAGACCTACGCCAAAGTCAAAAAGACTGGCGTACTCTGTGCCGCGCTGTTCTCTCGGCTTTATGGGGTCGAAGAGAATGACGTGCTTTTCACGCCTTACGACACGGCTTTGGCGTTCAAAGCGACCCTGCCACGCACTATTCCTGCTGGAGATTTAGGGGATACCGACGTTTACGGGGCACAGCAGCATGCTCCGTTGCTCGACGTCGATATACCCATCTCGGCTTAGTCAATAGCGACTGGGCAAGGCACTCGACTACTAGTGGCACGACTTTAACGCTTCCGTTCGGCGATGACCAATCGTCGGGCGGGCTGGAAAGGTCATGGCCCGAAGAGGTGAATAACAATGACAACTCAGACATCCGATATCCGCAAAGTCGCGCTGGCAAGCTATGTCGGCTCGACTTTGGAATGGTACGACTTTTTTATATTCGGTACCGCAGCTGCACTGGTCTTCAATCAGCTGTTCTTTCCAGATTTCGATCCCCTGACAGGTACGATTGCTGCCTTCGCGACATTCGCCGTGGGCTTCATCGCGCGTCCGCTGGGCGGCATCGTCTTCGGCCACTATGGTGATCGCATTGGGCGCAAGGCGATGTTGGTGCTGAGCCTGACAATGATGGGCGGAGTAACCTTCCTGATCGGATTGGTGCCTACCTATGCCTCGATTGGCATCTGGGCGCCGATCCTGGTCACGTTGCTGCGGTTCCTACAGGGATTCGCGGTTGGGGGCGAATGGGGCGGGGCTACGCTGATGGTTGTTGAGCACGCGCCACAGAGGCAGCGTGGCTTTTATGGGAGCTGGCCGCAGATGGGCATCCCATCGGCATTGCTGCTTTCATCCGGCGTGATGGCTGCGGTGAGCGCTCTGCTTAGCGAAGCGCAGTTCATGGCATGGGGTTGGCGATTACCCTTTCTATTCAGCGGCGTACTGCTGGTGTTGGGCATCGTATTACGTTGGACTCTCTCGGAGTCGCCGAGCTTTCGTAAAATTCAGGAGAGTGGCGAACGCGAGAAGTTCCCAGCAGCCCGAGTGTTTCGTCAGCATGGTCGCAAGACGTTTCGGCTAGTGGCTTCACAAGCCGCTGAGAACGTCAGTTTTTACGTGCTGGCCGTTTATTCGCTCTCGTATCTGACCACCGTGGTGGGCATGGAGAGATCTACCGTGCTCGAGTCACTGATGATAGCGGCCGTCTTTTGCGTAATAGCACAGCCGATCTTCGGTGCACTTTCCGATCGGATCGGCCGTCGGAAAGTCTTCGCCGGTGGCATGATCTTCAACGGCCTCTTCATTATTCCGTTTTTCTTGCTGCTCGACATGCAAAATGCCATGGCAGTGACGATCGGAATGACGGTGGCAATTGTCTTCGGGCAGGCCACAACCCAATCTACCCAGCCGAGTCTGTTCGCTGAGCAGTACGACGCATCAATGCGCTATAGCGGTGTCTCCATTGCCTATCAGTTCGCTACTGTGATCTGGAGTGGTCCCACACCCATCATCGCAGCAACGCTGTGGGCGTGGACAGGCAGCTGGATTCCGCTGGCACTTTATATCATCGCAGCGGCCTGCCTCTCCGTATTCTCGATTCTGCCGTTGCGTGAAGCAGCCGGAGCATCACTCGAGGCAGCCGATGGCAGCATTCAAGATGCGTCGGGACAACCCCACGGCCGCGACCACGAGACGTCCGTACACCCAAAATCAGGTGCCTCGGTCGTCGGCATACAAGGTACTAAAGGAGGAGCATTATGAGCGACGAAAAACGTATCCTGAGGAACGCTCTCGGGGCATTCGCCACTGGCGTGACGATTGTCACGACCAAGACACAGGACGGCAAAGATCTGGGGAGAACCGCCAATAGCTTCAGCTCCGTCTCGCTCGATCCACCGCTAATATTATGGAGTCTGTCGAAAACTTCCTCGTCTTTCGATGCCTTCAAGCAGGCGGACTACTTCGCAGTGCATATCCTTTCTGCCGATCAGGACGCGCTATCGGGAACCTTCGCCTCTTCATCGGCGAATTCATTCGACCACGTGGCTGTCAAGCGCGGACACGATAGCATACCCCTGATCGAGGAGTGTGCGGCGCGATTCGAGTGCAAGACGACCTATCAGTACGAGGGCGGCGACCACATCATTTTCGTAGGTGAAGTGATTGATTTCCAGCACTCGTCGACGCCGCCGCTGCTCTTTCACGGCGGCCGCTATGGTCAACTGGTGAGCCATAATCAGGCTGAGCTCTCTTTCGCCCGTCGTGCCGAGAGCCTCTCGCCAGAAGACTTCATTTACCTGATTTCTCGCGTGTTCTATCGGATCCGCGAGGCGGCCGTCGCCGAGCGAAAAAGACGCGGCTGGAGCGGTGCCAATTACGCCGTAATGACGTTGCTCGGGCATGAGGATGGCCGAACGCTTGACGAAATCTATCAGATCGGTCGCTCACGGGGTGATGAGGTCAACCAAGAAACATTAGAGGATCTTAAGCACCGCGGTTTAATCGAATTACACCCCAGCGGTAACGACGACATGTCAAGAGCTTGGCTTTCTTCCGACGGTAGGCGCGCGATGATTGAAATTGTGGCGATACTCAAGTCATCAGAGGCACAGTGCTTGACGCCGATGGAAGACAACGACATTCGCGTACTTAAACAACTGTTGAGTAAGCTCGCGATAGATGAAGCGGGCTCCGGCTGGCCGCCTATGCCGAGTGTGGCGACGCAAGAAGCCGGAGAGACGACAGACGCCGAGCAACGCTAGGGAGGCAAGTCATGAGCGACTTTTGCGTAGGCGATATAAGAGTGCGCGCTGTGCGAGAGATAGAGGACCACTCTTTCGAGATTCGTCAGTTCTTTCCCAAGGCCGACGAGGCGAGCCTGGCGGCCGAGAGCGACTGGTTGGCACCGCCTTTTCTCGACCCAGAGACCCGCTGCATCACGCTTAGCATTCATACTTGGGTGATCGATACCGGCAAGCATCGCGTGCTAGTGGATACCTGTGTGGGCAATAACAAGGAGCGCCACGCTCGAACTCATTGGACGCACTTGCAAACGCCTTTTCTCGAGCGCTTAGCAGACGCTGGCATTTCGCCGGAAAGCGTTGATTACGTGTTGTGTACTCATCTTCACGCTGACCACGTCGGCTGGAATACGCAACTAATCGACGGTGAGTGGCGGCCAACGTTCCCTAACGCTACCTATCTCATCGGGAGAGTCGAGTACGACTACTGGGAGAAGGCTGCCCACGACGACGATGGCACCGGACATCACCTAGCGGCCTACCGCGACAGTGTGCTACCGGTGATTGAGGCCGGCCAGGTCGAGATCATAAATGATGGCTTCACTATTGACGACTGCCTCAGCGTGCATCCGGCGCCGGGGCACACGCCGGGACATGTAGCCCTCTGGCTGCGCTCGCGCGGTGCCTCATGCGTTTTTACTGGCGACATCATTCATCACCCCATACAGCTACGCTACCCCCACTGGAGCTGCATCGGCTGCGCAGAACCCGAGCAGGCCAATGAGACCCGGCGCCAGCTGGTCGAGAAGATCACCGACACCTCGACGCTTCTGATGACCGGCCACTTCATTGCTCCGCACGCGGGCCGAGTTCGCACGCGGAAGGGCAACATGGAATTCGAATTCGCCGAAGATGGTGAAATCGGTGGACGGGATTTTCCTGCTCCAAAAATCCTTAGTTTTTCACCCTTCGCCTAATTCGCCCCTAAAAAGGTCAGTTCACAAACTTTGATCACTACGGAGACCGCCTCATGAAAACTCGAGCTGCCGTTCTAAGGGAAATGAAACCCGCTAAACCCTACAGCGCGAGCCGCCCATTGGAATTGGTGGATCTTGAGCTCGACGATCCAGGCTCGGGCGAGGTACTGGTTAGAATCCGCGCCGCAGGACTGTGTCACTCTGATTTATCCGTGATCAACGGCAACCGACCCAGGCCCATGCCAATGGCGCTCGGTCACGAGGCGGCGGGAGAGGTCGTAGCGCTGGGCGATCACGTCGACGATCTCGCCGTGGGCGACCACGTCGACGATCTCGCCGTGGGCGACCACGTAGTGCTCACGTTCGTACCCAGTTGCGGGCATTGCTTGCCTTGCGCGGAGGGGCGGCCAGCGCTTTGTGAACCCGGTGCCGCAGCGAACGCGGCCGGTACGTTGCTCTCGGGCCATATTCGGTTTCGAGGTCAAGACACGGAGATTCATCATCACCTGGGCTGCTCCGCATTTGCCGAATACGCTGTGGTGTCGCGTCGCTCCTTGGTCAAGATCGATTCAGCTCTATCATTCGCCGAGGCGGCTTTGTTTGGTTGCGCGGTGTTGACCGGGGTAGGCGCCGTCATAAATACAGCGAAGCTTCAGGCTGGTCAGACCGCAGTCGTGATCGGTTTGGGGGGTGTCGGGCTGGCCGCGCTACTTGGTGCCTTGGCGGCCGGTGCCGAACAGGTTATTGCTATCGATCTCTCCGATGAGAAACTCGTGATCGCCCGTGAATTGGGAGCCACAACGACAATCAATGCAGCGGAGCCGGACGCGATCGAGCGAGTCCGCGAACTCACCAGAGGTGGAGCGGATGTCGTACTCGAGTTCGCGGGGTCGGGCAAGGCGCTGGAAACCGCTTATCGGATGACGCGGCGGGGAGGAACCACCGTAACGGCAGGGCTGCCTGCGCCCCATGTCGATTTGCCGGTCAATATCGTCAGTCTGGTTGCTGAAGAGCGAACTTTGAAGGGCAGCTATATCGGTACCTGCGTACCGGTGAGAGACATTCCGAGATATATAGCGCTCTATCGAGCCGGAAAGCTACCCGTGGATCGCCTGTTGAGCGACATTATCTCTCTCGAGGAGATCAATGAAGGCTTCGATAGGTTGGATCGAGGGGAAGTTATTCGGCTGGTGGTCGAGTTCTAAGAGGGTGTTTATAAATATTTCAGGCTATGTGAGTTAACTGGCGGAGCAGTTGGCGGCTGCCAGCCAACTTAATTCACAGAGTTGGGCGCGTCGGTCATAAGGCATCACCAGCCGACGTGCCATTTCGCTCCAGATGCGTCGCTCGATGCCCTAGTGTTTTGGGAGGGCAATGGTTCCCTTAGCATTCGGCTTCCGTAATGAAGAGTTCTCCTAGCTCAGCGTTCAATACCGGCCCGTTGGCATAGTCCGAATGGCGCACTACCTCTGCGTAATGCCGCCCAGCTCGCAAATGCCTGGGCAGGTTGCGCTACGTAGGGTGCTAGGGCGATCTAGACAGAAATAAAGTTCAACATACAACCGTGCGGTTAGCTATTCCCATCGGAATATATTGATCCTGGTCGAGTAGGGGTAGTGAGCCTTCTAATTAGTTCTAAAAAGGAAAATTCCATGTCGTTACCCGAGTTGCTAGTAACCAAAGCCTATATTAATGGTCAGTGGCGTGATGCTCCCCATCATTTTGCTATCACCAATCCAGTAACGGGTGAATTGCTGGCTGAGGTTCCTGATCTGGATCCTGCCGCGGCGCGCGAGGCTATTGCAGCTGCAGAGGCTGCCTGGCCTGCCTGGAGAAAGCGCACGGTAAAGGATAGGGCGGCTCTGCTTCGAAATTGGTATGAGCGTATCATGGCCAATCAGGAGGCTCTGGCTCGGTTGATGACAATGGAGCAGGGTAAGCCGCTGGCTGAGTCTCGTGGAGAAGTGGCTTATGGAGCTTCTTTCGTCGAGTTTTATGCTGAAGAAGCCAAGCGCATGGCTGGGGAGACTCTGCCCAGTCATGGCGTCAACAAGCGTATCCTGGTATTCCGTGAATCGATAGGTGTAGTCGCGGCGATCACGCCATGGAACTTTCCGCTGGCCATGATCACCCGAAAATGTGCTCCGGCCATGGCGGCTGGTTGCCCTGTGGTGATCAAGCCCGCCGAGTCCACTCCACTGACCGCGCTTGCGCTGGCGCGTTTAGCGGATGATGCTGGTATACCTGCGGGCGTACTCAATGTGATTACCGCCGAGCAACCCGCAGCTATTGGCGAGGTTTTAACCTCTGATACTCGTGTTCGTAAGGTATCCTTTACAGGCTCTACCCCTGTAGGTAAGCGGTTGTTGGCTCAATGTGCGGATACAGTTAAGAAAGCGTCCATGGAGTTGGGCGGTAATGCTCCCTTCATCGTATTTGATGACGCCGACCTGGATGCAGCAGTGGAGGGTGCCATTGCGTCAAAATTTCGCAACTCAGGACAAACGTGCGTTTGCGCCAATCGACTTCTAGTTCAAGCTGACGTATATGATGCTTTCCTTGACAAATTGTCGGTACGTATACGGGAACTTAACGTCGGTAATGGCTTAGATGAAGGTGTAGATCAAGGACCGCTGATTAACCAAGCTGCGGTGGATAAAATTCAATCCCACATCAAAGATGCTTTGAGCAAGGGCGCCCGTCTTGTCTGTGGGGGTAAGCCCCACGAGCTGGGCGGCACATTTTTTGAGCCTACCTTGTTAGCTGATGTTACCTCTGAGATGCTCGTGGCGCGAGAGGAAACGTTTGGCCCTTTAGCCCCTGTATTCCGGTTTGAGACGGATGAGGAGGCCATTGCTATGGCAAATGATACCGAATTCGGCTTGGCTGCGTATTTCTTTGCTCGAGATTACCAGCGTATTTGGCACGTCATGGAAAGTCTGGAATGTGGCATGATTGCTGTCAATGAAGGTTTGCTAACTACAGAATTAGCCCCTTTTGGTGGCATTAAAGAATCGGGCCTTGGGAGGGAGGGGGCTCATTATGGTCTGGATGAATTTACAGAGCTGAAATATGTCTGTCTAGGAGGGCTATAGTGAGAAGCGGCTGTAAAACTAGCTAGCGCCCATCGAGAAACACATATTTTCAGTCAGTTCAGCTCGCCCCTGGGAATCGGGTTGAGCTGAGCGCCCTCAGAAAATTGAAAGCGGCTAAATACGAGGGCGGTCTCAGTGACCAAGTGCAACACCTGACCTATCAGGTATCGTACTGCCATGTCACATTGCTACCACCATCTCGCCCCTGAAGATCGAGCCGCCATTATGCAGATGCAGGCAAGCCATTCCATCCGCGCTACCGCCCGACATATCGGACGAGCACCCAGTACGGTATCCCGAGAAATAGCTCGGCATGCCTTCAGGGCAGATCAACGCTACGACGCCAGCCTAGCCGGACATCGGGCTCGATTGGCGCGTCATCGATCACGTCGCCAGCCCAAGCTGCATCCCGGTGGAGAGCTGTTCGAACTGGTGGGTACCTGCTTCGCAAGTACTGGTCACCTCAACAAATAGCGCGCACACTGAGAGTTATGTGTCCCAATGATTCCCGCCGTCGGGTATCGCATGAAGCTATCTATAACCCGCTTTACGTGATGCCACGCGGCACGCTCAAGAAAGAACTCGTTGCCTGTTTACGCCAGGGAAACGGCAAGCGCCGGCCCCGTAGTCGTGGCAAGGACCGACGTGGTTAATTACCGGATCTGGTCAGCATCCACCCCCGCCCACCCGAGACCGAAGATCGTCTTATGCCCGGCCACTGGGAAGGCGACTTAATCATGGGCGCTGATAATCAGTCAGCCGTCGGCACCCTGGTGGAACGCACAACCCTCCTGGTGGTCCTGGCGAAGATGCATGGCACCACGGCAACCGCGGCCTCCATCGGCTTCAGTGACAAGCTCAACGAGGTGCCACGAGCGCTACGGTTATGACCTACGATCAAGGCAAGGAAATGGCCGCCATGCCGAGATTACCCAGAAGACGGGCACGGCGATTTACTTTGCCGATCCGCATAGTCCTTGGCAGCGCGGTTCCAACGAAATCACCAATGGTCTGCTTCGTCAGTACTTGACAAAAGGCACAGACCTATCTGTCTACAGCCAGGAAGAACTCGATGCGATCGCCGATTCGATGAATACACGACCCCGTATGACATTGGACTGGCGCACGCCGCTGGAAGTTTACGCAGAAGTCCTTAGAAAATCAGTCGCTGGACCAGACACACTTCAATAGTGTTGCGCTTGGAATTTGAGATCGCCATGTCTAATAGGTCCGTTGGCGTTGATTTCCGGTGCCTACCCGAAGCATTGGATCAAGCGGTGAGGCTCTAGGAGGGCCATAGTGAAACGTCGGCGTCGGTCATAAATACAGAATCTGGCTAGACTCTGATTAACAAATTCATTTCTAGTAATCTTGAATTCAATCAATAAGCGCAGCACCTGCGGTATGTCCACCAGTGCTTCGACTGCCAGCGTCTGGTATTCCTGGATATTCTACTTGAGCTTCATGGCGATTCTGTTTGATCTTCTCTCTGTAAATTCTCTGCAATTCGCCTATGCAGAGAGGAGCAAGATGCTGATTTTAAAGAATTGTCTGAGATGTGAATCGTCCTACTAGGTACTCTTTGCCGCCATGTCCGCTGTGGGTCGTATTCCGCTATTAAACGGACGTTCAGCGTGGGCCGACATAACGCCGCGCTCTGCCGGTGCCCCGACAGTGACGATCGACTGCAGCTACTTGTTGGGCGCTACTCAATTGGTTGATCCTTGCTTTCCCCGTCGTAATAATCCACAACCGAGGAAGTGCGGTGGAGCTGCCTCAGGCTGGGCGCCTCGGCCGCATCGGCGTAGACGCCGATTTTGTCTGAGTCCGGATATTCGCAGATCTCTACTTCTGCCACATTCGACAATGACAGATAGCGCATAGGTTTGCTGCCAGTGTTGATAAGCTGATGAGCGACCTCAGCGCCGCCAGTGGGGCATGCAATGACATCGTGCTTGCGAATACGGTAATTCTGACCACCGAACCGCAGTTCACCCTCTCCCTCGAGGACAAGGAACACCTCTTCCTCGGCACGGTGCGAGTGGAATGGGCATTGTGCCACGCCCGGTGGCAATTCCGTCAGATTGTACCCAAGTTTTCGGGCACCAATAGCAGAACTAAACCGTGCTCGCCGATAGGTGTAGTAGCCATTTTCCTCAAGATCCTTGAGCTCGAGGTCGTCAAGATTCACAAAGGGTTTTGACATGGTTCCTCCAGGCAAACGGAGCTGACATCAACCGGTGCGCCGGCGAGAGAGATACCACTGCGCCCAATATCAATAAACGTACGTGCTGCCTTCGTCGAAATTACCGCTTCAGGTCGACACAAGAAATTGGATCGTTGCCGAAGTGAACCGCTGTCCGTTACAGGTCGTCACCAACTATACAGTTGAACTGCGGGAGAGCAGCTTTACTCCGTCTGGACGACACTCGCCCTTTGGAGACACATGCCGGTAGAGCGTCTGCCGGGTAATCCCAAGCTCCCGGCACAAGTCGCCGACCTTAGTTTCCGGCTGCCCCATGCTGGCCATCGTCAGGCGCAGCTTTGCAGCTGTCATCTTGTACGGCCGGCCACCCTTTCGGCCTCGTGCTCGTGCGGATGCGAGTCCCGCCTGCGTCCGTTCGGAAATCAGTTCACGCTCGAATTCAGATAAAGCAGCAAAGATCCCGAATACCAGCTTGCCAGCGGCAGTCGTGGTGTCAATGGATGCACCATGACCGGTCAGCACCTTTAGGCCGATGCCGCAGCCGGTTAGGTCATGGACGGTATTGATCAGATGGCGCAGGTCGCGCCCGAGTCAGTCCAGCTTCCACACGACCAAAGTGTCTCCTGGCCGGAGTGCTTTCAGGCAGTTCGTCAGGCCGGGTCGATCCTCACGTTTACCGGACGCCTGGTCTTCATAGATATGTGCCGGCTCGACACCGGCAGCGCTTAGCGCGTCGCGCTGTAGGTCGGTGGCTTGGGAGCCGTCAGCCTTGGATACCCGCATGTAACCTATCAGCATGTTGCACCTGTCACATATACGTTCGATTAAGTGACAGCGTGTGCAAGGAAGTGCGGGCCGTCAAATTTTGTCACTTAACCAGTCACTTATTTTACGACATGTAAAAGGGCTATTGGGCTCATAATGTGACAGGAATCCTGAATACAGTAGTCTGGTTTTTGCTATATCGGGAACGCCCATTCGGTAAAGTGCACCAATCGTATGGCCTAACGCGTCATGCTGGCGTTTATTGCGTGCGGGAAGGTCGTTGTTTCCCTTGGGAATAACCTCCCAGGTGCGCGAGACATGGGAAATACTGCTGGAAACACTCGTCAGCTTGCTGCGCACCGCCAGCATGGTGCGCTTGAAGTGAGCGCCGAGATGGCTGCGTATGCCGGTGTTGCTAAAGCCCAGACCGAACACGCCCTGACGGCGACCGATATGCGAGCTCAATCGTCCTAATTACTCGGCGGAATTAGCGTCTTTTTCCATCTGCAGAGAAAGAATGCATAACGCAATGGTCTGCACGACTAAATAAGCGGCATGTACCACTACCATGGAGAGAGGCGATGACATTGGGTACATATCAGACATCACATAAATGCCGAAGCCGTTATGCTGGAGATAACAGAAAAAGGTATGGTCTGCGATAACCACAGCTCCCCACGTTATCGTGCGCCAGTCGCGATAGGCCAATAGCACCGACAATAAGATGAAGATCAGAAAATGCTGTCAACTTCGATCAGGCCGGAGAGCAAGTGAATCTGCAGCGCAGAGAAGACCATAATGGAAGTGGCGACCAACAGGCGCATTGCGAGTGCTGTCGGCATTAGTGTCAGCAACGGTGCTATAAGTCCGTAAAGGGGGTGCAGATGAAATCTTGGACTACATCGGAGGTAGTTCATGTATTCATCCGCACCCCCAAAGCCGACAACCTTCATCGACGTTGACATTAGGAAGATGGCGAAGAACTGCACCAGCAAGGCCCCAGCGCCGACCAGCAGCGCCGAAGCCAACGACCATGAATGGGTGCCATGGCCAGTGTCGCTACAAACAGTGAAATACGAGGTGTTCTTCCGACAACCCAGCATGTCAAGACCAACCTGACGGACCATCTATACAATTAGGGGAGTGCGGCAAATCGTAGGCCAATAGCCTCGGTTTCTATGTGGTTGTCTGCTTACCTGATGAGCTGAATAAAGTCAATTAGTAACCAAATTATTTTTCGGGGGGATTACCCTAGCAAGCGCTTTGGCAATTTCTTGGGCTTTCTCGAAAAGCAGCTTGCCGAACCCTGCTCCTTTGAACTCATGCGCGAGGTAAATTCTTTCAATCTCCAGCCCTGCTCCTTCCTGCATCTCGGTTTGAGCACTTCCCCAATTTATTTTTAGGTAGCCCGCGCATAGGCCTTCGACTTCCAGCAGCCAGAACTGGGATTGTTCGCGCTGTAACTCATTTGCCATTTGATCGACAGAAAATGCTTGGCTCAGATACTTGCTCATGACTTCGGGCGGATAGAAATCAGAAAAGGTTTCAAGGTAAGTCTTACGGCCAATATCAACGAGCCCATTAGTATCTTCGAGGGTCGCCTGTCTAATCGTTAAGCTCATTTATTTTCTCTTTGAAGCAACGCATTTTGATGGTCAGCCTGGTAGTGGCTTCTGCTATTCGTAATACCATTTATAATCTTGGGAAGATAATGATCAGCGCGATAATCGTGTGCTCAAGGTGGGTAATATTCAAAAGTGCCTTCCTGTGGCAGGGGAGAGAGCATGTTAACCAAGAATGAGCCAACGTCCCTGTTGACCAACTTGATACTCTTAGGCGGGTTGTGGCGCTTCGAGCAGTAACTGCCTTGATAGAAGCGTCCACTGATCTTCCCAGTACTCAGTGGGCAGGCGTTTAAAGTCGCTGCGCACGTATTGAGAAATGCGTCCCTCCGCCTGGGCGGCGAGCAGGTTAGCGGCCGCTGAGGCTGGAATGCTGGCGCGGCGCCCTTCGCGCAGTTCGGCTTCACGAATAATCTGCTTGAGTTGTAGTTCCAAACGCTCAAATAGCTGATGAACGCGCTGGCGCAGGCGGGCTGTTTCGCCGGTCAATACATCGCCGCCCATCACTCGGGCAAGTCCTGGGTTCTTTTCGGTAAAGCCCAGTAGTAGCGCCAGAATAGTGCCACAGCGGGGGATGGCGTCGGGCACCTCTTCTAAAATACGCGTAATGCGTGCAAAAATGCTCTCTTCAATAAAGTCGATTAAGCCCTCAAACATTCGCGCTTTGCTGGGAAAGTGGCGGTACAGTGCCGCCTCGGAAACGCCGACCTGGCGTGCAAGGGCGGCCGTGGTAATACGCTTTCCACTATCTTCTTCCAGCATTAACGCGAGTGCTTGAAGAATCTGCTCGCGACGGCGAGGTTTACGGTCGTCACTCATGACGTTAGCCCTCCGTTGCCGTTAGCTCGCGTCAGTAATAAGCGTACCTACGCCAGCGTTGGTGAAAATCTCCAACAACACTGCATGGGGAACACGACCGTCGATAATATGCGCACTGTTAACGCCATTTTTAACGGCATCAAGCGCACAGCGTATTTTGGGCAGCATGCCGCCATAAATGGTGCCGTCGGCAATCAGGGCATCCACTTGAAGCGTGCTTAGCCCGGTTAATACCTTGCCTTCCGCATCCATGAGGCCGGCGACGTTGGTCAGTAGCATTAGCTTTTCAGCGTTTAATGCCTCGGCTAATTTACCCGCCACCAGGTCGGCGTTAATGTTGTAGCTATGGCCTTCATCGTCAACGCCGATGGGCGCGATCACTGGAATGAAGTCGCGGGCAGCGAGCATTTCGATCAGGTCTGTTGAAATGGACTCGACTTCTCCCACATGTCCAATATCGATAATTTCCGGAACGGTCATTTCGGGGCTTTGGTGCTCGACCTTTAGCTGGCGAGCACGAATTTGTGCGCCATCCTTCCCTGTTAGGCCTATTGCCTTGCCACCGCTTTGGTTAATCAGGTTGACGATGCTTTTGTTCACCAGTCCGCCCAGTACCATTTCAACCACGTCCATGGTCTGGGAGTCGGTCACGCGCATCCCGTTCACAAAGCGCGATTCGATATTAAGCTTTTCAAGCAGGCTGCCAATTTGTGGACCGCCGCCATGAACCACCACGGGATTAATGCCAACTTCTTTCATTAGCACGATATCACGTGCGAAAGAGTTGATGAGCGTGTCTTCAGTCATCGCATTGCCGCCGTACTTGACCACAACGGTTTTGCCGGAGAACTGCTGAATATAGGGGAGTGCTTCGGAAAGCACCTCCACAACGACCTGCGGGTCGCGACTGGCTGAATTCATCGTGTTGTCCCTTGCTTGCTGTTTTCTTTTATCCAGATGATACGTGGCTAATGAATATTGTTATCGTGCTGCATATCACGAGTGCGCGGTTAAGCTGGCATCTCGGGAATTTTGAGTGCCGGTGCCACACGAGCTAACGCGTTGACAAAACATTCCCGTATACGCATTAGTGCCACGGCATTTTTCCCTTCAAAGCGCATCACCAAGGCAGGTGTCGTGTTGGATGCGCGACATAGGCCCCAGCCATCGGGGTAATCAACGCGAATGCCATCCAGCGTGGTTTTAATACCTTCGCCGAAGTCACCTTCACGGGCAAGTGCCTCGATCAGGCCAAATTTTTCGTCATCACTAACGAGTATATTAATTTCTGGCGTGCTTGGATCTTGAGGAAAGCGGTCAAAAAAGGCGTCTGCATCTTCGTTATAAAGCGCCAGAATTTCCAGTAGGCGCGCGGCGGAATAAAGGCCGTCATCAAAACCATACCAGCGTTCTTTGAAGAAAATATGGCCGCTCATTTCCCCGCCCAGCAGAGCGTTGGTTGCCTTCATGCGCGCTTTAATCAGCGAATGGCCGGTACGCCACATTTCTGGCTCGCCGCCCGCTTCGCTAATGACTCGGGCAAGGTTACCCGTACATTTAATATCATAGACCACCCTAGCGCTTGGGTTACGCGAAAGCATGTCGGTCGCAAAGGCCATCAGGAGGTGGTCAGCGTAGATGATGCGGCCGCGCGGTGTAACAACGGCAACTCGGTCGCCATCACCGTCAAAGGCAAGCCCGATATCCGCGCCGGTTGTCTGAACACTCTTGATCAGGTCTTGCAGGTTTTCAGGCTTGCCGGGGTCAGGGTGGTGGTTAGGAAAATGGCCGTCAATCTCACCAAACAAGACCGTTGTTTCAACCCCCAGCTGCTTGATTAGCTCGGGGCCTAGCTCACCGGCTACGCCGTTACCACAGTCTACAACAGCTTTGATAGGGCGCTTAACGCTAACATCTTCCAAAATACGGGTAAGGTACGCGTGCCGGATGTCGTATTGATGAATGCTGCCCTGGCCGCTGGTGAGGTCATGGGTGTGAATGCGTTCATACAGCGCGGCAATAGCGTCGCCTGATAATGTTTCACCTGCCAGGACAATTTTGAAGCCATTGTAGTCGGGCGGGTTATGGCTGCCGGTCACCATGACCCCTGAGCAGCTCTCAGGCATCACGTGGGTGGCAAAGTAGAGAACAGGCGTGGGCACCATGCCGATATCAATAACGTCGCGCCCAGCGGCTGTTAAGCCTCGAATCAGGGCGGCTTGCAGGCGCTCGCCGGATAAGCGACCGTCTCTGGCAACGATGACACACTGCTCACCCCGGGCGGCCGCTTCTGAACCAATCGCACGGCCAATCCACTCTGCGGTGGATTCGCTCAGCGTGTTATCGACAATGCCGCGGATATCATAGGCACGAAAAATCGAAGCAGGTACATCCATTGGCTACTCCTGTCAGCGCGTAACGTTCGCCCGAGCCTTGTTAATGACGGACAGTATTAATGCCGCCCCGTATTAATGACGGCCAGTGCTGCCAAATCCGCCGCCGCCTCGGGTGGAGTCGGTAAAGGCATCAACAATAGAGAGTTCTGCTTGCACCACCGGCACGAGAACATACTGGGCTAGCCGCTCAAAAGGCGACAGTGTAAAAGCGCTTTGGCCGCGGTTCCACACCGAAATCATCAGCTCACCCTGGTAGTCTGAATCGATCAGACCTACCAGATTGCCCAATACAATGCCGTGTTTATGGCCCAGGCCCGAGCGGGGAAGAATCATGCCAGCAAGGCTTGGGTCTTCAATATAGATGGCAAGACCCGTTCGTACGAGCTGGCATTCGCCAGGATTGAGCGTTAGCGGTTCGTCGAGCAGCGCCCGCAGGTCCATGCCCGCAGCGCCATCAGTGGCGTAGTGCGGCATGTGGTCGTGTAAGCGCTCATCAAGCACTTTGCACTGCAGGCGGGGGCGGGTGGTCATGTAGAGCTCCAACATTTAAAAAAACGATAGTAAAAAGGATATTGAAAACAGCTTTAAAAATAGGTGCTAAGGGCTAGATCAGCGCTAGCGCTTGACGAACAATGACCTGCGCAAGCTGAGTTTTTGGCTGAGGGGATTCCAAACGCTGCTCGGTGCCTTGCGCTGTGCGCCAGAGCAGCAGCGCGGCATTCTCATTGCTGCCAAAGCCCAGGCCCGCTTGAGAGACGTCATTGGCGACAATCATATCAAGCCCCTTGCGGTTAAGCTTATCGTGGGCGTAATGCTCCAGTTGCTGTGTCTCTGCGGCAAACCCTACGACCAAGGGGCGTTGTTCGGTAGGCAGCGCGGCCACATCGGCAATGATGTCAGGATTTTTGATCAGTGTAAGCGTGAACGTATCACTATCTTCCTGCTTTTTAAGCTTGTGCTCGGCAGGCGAGGCCGAGCGATAATCAGCCACTGCCGCGCAGCCAATAAACAACGCCGCCTCAGGCGCCCGGTGCATGGCTTCTTGATGCATTTGCTCGGCCGATTCAACATCAATACGCGTAACGCCGTTGGGCGTTGGCAAGGCCACAGGCCCGCTAATCAGAGTAACCGTAGCGCCCTGCGCTACCGCCGCCGCCGCCAAGGCGTAGCCCATTTTACCTGAGCTGTGATTGGATAGGTAACGCACGGGATCAAGCGCTTCACGGGTAGGGCCTGCGGTAATGACTACATGAGGGGCGTTGCCTGCCTGGGGTGCACCTGAAAAGAGGCGTGCAACAACCTCAAAGATAGCATCAGGCTCGCTCATACGCCCTGGGCCTACATCGCCACATGCCTGGTCGCCCGCCGCGGGGCCGATAAGTTGCCAGCCATCAGCGTGCAGTTGCGCTACATTGCGTTGCGTCGCCGGGTGGCGCCACATGGCCTGGTTCATGGCCGGGGCGATCAGCCTAGGGGCCTCGCTGGCCAGGCACAGCGTGGTGAGTAAATCATCCGCCATGCCGTGGACCAGCCGAGCTATCAGGTCCGCCGTTGCGGGAGCGATCAGGATAATATCCGCCCAGCGGGCGAGCTCAATATGCCCCATCCCGGCTTCCGCTTCCGGGTCAAGCAGAGACGTGCGCACCGGCTCGCCGGATAACGCCTGCAGTGTCAGTGGCGTAATAAACGCCTGAGCACCACTGGTCATTACCACACGCACTTCACAACCGGCTTGTTTAAGCAGCCGCACGATCAGCGCGCTTTTGTAAGCCGCTATGCCTGCACTAATGCCCAACAGAATGCGTTTACCTGCAAGCGTTGAGAGCGTCGTTGGAGTAACAGAGGCAGAAACAGAAACCATGGTAAAGGGCCCACATGCGCGTTCTTAAAGAGGCTTACCATACCATTCGTCTTGCTAATTTGGCATGTTGCTACAAATAATGCGTAAGCTAGGTTTACTGAGCTTTTTGCGTACATGTCTTTGGGGTGAGGAGGTAGGGGGATGGGGATAAATCATTGGCCGGAGGGTGAGCGGCCACGAGAAAAGCTATTAACCATGGGCGCGCAGACGCTTTCTGATGCAGAGTTGCTGGCGATTTTCTTGCGCGTGGGCGTGCAGGGGCGCTCGGCGGTTGATTTGGCGCGTGATCTGCTCACCGCATTTGGCGGCCTGCGTCCGCTGCTGGAAGCGGACCAGGCAAGCTTTTGCGCGGCGCACGGTTTGGGAAGTGCCAAGTTTGCCCAACTGCAGGCCACGCTTGAGATTTCAAAGCGCCATTTAGCCAGCCAATTGGCACGTGGCAACGCGCTGACATCGCCTGAACTGGTGCGTCATTACCTGAGCTCTCAACTGCGCCATTTGGGGCATGAGGAGTTCGCGGTAATTTTTTTAGACACGCAGCACCGAATTATTCGCTATGAATCCCTGTTTCGCGGTACCCTAGACAGCGCCTCCGTTTACCCCCGCGAAGTTGCCAAGCGCGCATTAGAACTTAGCGCTGGCGCCGTTATCCTGGCCCACAATCACCCCTCCGGTGTGGCTGAGCCAAGCGATGCTGACCGTCGTATCACCGAACGCTTAAAAGAGGCCCTTGGCCTCTTTGACGTACGTGTCTTGGATCATTTCGTGGTGGGAGATGGAGACGTGGTCTCTTTTGCTGAGCGCGGCTGGCTATAGGCAGTAGATAGAGGGCAGGCATTTAATGTCTGCTGTCTAGGTAAAATACCTAAAAAGTGGCTTTTTTACGCCTTTTTAGACGGTTTTGCTTGCCGGTGGTCCGGTGCTCTGGTATAAAGTGCCACCTTTAAACTTGGGTTGAATAACGGATTTGGGTACAGCTAGACGGTTAACGGCGTCGACTCCCTCTCTTCCGGTTTGCCCGACAGTTTTGAACACTCAGGCTTATATCCTGGCCAAGCGGTTGGAGGCTCTCATGTCCAAAGTATGTCAGGTTACCGGCAAGCGTCCGGTAACTGGTAATAACGTTTCACACTCCCAGCGTAAGACACGTCGTCGTTTCTTGCCGAACCTGCACTCCCATCGTTTTTGGGTTGAAGCCGAAAACCGCTTCGTCAAGCTGCGCGTTTCCTCCAAGGGCATGCGCATCATCGACAAGAAAGGTATCGAGACGGTTCTGGCTGATATCCGTAAGCGCGGCGACGCCATCTAAGACAGCATTTTTGGGAGAGTAAAACCATGCGCGATAAGATCAAGCTGGTGTCCAGTGCCGGTACAGGCCACTTCTACACCACTGATAAGAACAAGCGGAACACGCCGGATAAGTTCGAATTCAAGAAATACGACCCGGTTGTCCGTAAGCACGTTATCTACAAGGAAGCCAAGATCAAGTAATCGCGTAAGCGATGATGATCGGCTTCCACTGCAGGCGAGCGCCTGTTGAAAAACCCGGCCCGTGCCGGGTTTTTGCATACATGGGGGTTGCAGATGCAGGCGACTTAATAGTGGCTTCGCATTGCCTGCCTTGTAAGTGCCTATCCTGTCGATATCCCTATCGTTAATCAGGTTCTCTTCATGCCCGAACTGCCCGAAGTCGAAACTACCAAGCGCGGTATTGCTCCCTATTTGGAAGGCCAGGAAATTACCGAGGTGCGTGTTCGCCAGCCGCGCTTGCGTGTTCCGGTGCCTGACGATTTGGCTGAGCGTTTGGTCGGTGCGCGCATCGGCACCCTGACTCGGCGTGCCAAATACCTGCAAATCCCTGTAAAGCAGTCGCCAAACGATGCAACGTTGCTGTGGCACCTGGGAATGTCGGGCAGTTTGCGCATTGCCCAAGTGGGGGATATCCCCAAAAAGCATGATCATGTCGATGTGGTCACCGCAGACGGCTATGTGTTGCGCTATCATGACCCACGTCGCTTTGGTTTTGTGGATTGGCAGTTAGGCGATGGGACGGCAGACCGGCGCCTTGTCCACCTTGGGCCTGAGCCGTTTGATGAGGCCTTTAATGGCCAGTGGCTATATGCGCTTTCGCGTAACAAGCGCGTGGCGGTAAAACCCTTTTTAATGGATAACCGGGTCGTGGTGGGCGCGGGGAATATTTACGCCACTGAAGCGCTGTTCATGGCCGGTATTGATCCTCGTCGTGCAGCCGGGCGTATTTCTCTTGCCCGCTATGAGCAGTTAGCGGCGGCTGTAAAAGAAGTATTGGCGGCGGCTATCACTCAAGGTGGTACCACGCTGCGCGATTTTGTGAGCGGCCAGGGTGAGCCTGGTTATTTTGCTCAGCGGTTAAATGTTTATGGGCGCCAGGGGCAGCCCTGCTTACGCTGCGGTAGGGAGCTTCGGCGTATTACGCTTGGCCAGCGCGCCAGTGTGTTTTGCCCTGGCTGTCAGCATTGATAGCTGATTACCCTTTTGTTATCTGTTGTCTACGCTTTTGGAGACTGTTGTGACTCAACGCCTGCGCTTAAATAAAAACGCCGATCGCCGCTTAAAAGCAGGCCATCTGTGGATCTACTCCAACGAAGTGGATATTAAAGAAACGCCGCTTAAGAATTTCACTGCTGGCGAAACCGCGTTGGTCGAGGCCTCTAACGGTAAAGTCCTGGGCGTGGCGTATATCAATCCGCACTCGCTGATTGCGGGTCGCGTGATGTCCCGTGATCCGGACATGCGTCTGGACCGTTCACTGTTTGTGCACCGTTTCAATCAAGCGCTGTCACTGCGTCAGCGTTTATATGCCAAGCCTTTTTACCGCCTGATTCACGGTGAGGGTGACCTGTTGCCAGGTCTGGTGATTGACCGGTTTGGCGATGTATTGGTTGTTCAGCTAAATACCGCCGGCATGCAGGCGCTGGCCGATGAGATTGTCGATGCGCTTGAGAAAGTGGTTAAGCCTGACGTCATCGTGTTCCGTAACGATACCGGCGGGCGTCGTCAGGAAGGGCTGGAAACTCACGTCGATGTAGTGAAAGGCACACTGCCCGATGAAGTATTGATCGAAGAGAACGGCACACGCTTTGCCGTGCCGGTGCTTAACGGTCAGAAAACCGGTTGGTTCTTTGATCACCGCGAGAACCGTGCCTGGCTGAACCGCCAGGTGGCTGGCAAGCGCGTGCTGGATGTCTTTAGCTATGTGGGTGGCTGGGGTGTCCAGGCGGCGGCCAATGGCGCCTCTGAGGTGCTGTGTATCGATGCTTCAGGCCCCGCGCTTGAGCAAGTGGCGCGAAATGCTGAGCTTAACGGTGTGCAAGAGCAGGTCGCCATTGGCGAAGGCGATGCCTTTGAAGCTTTGGCAGCACTAAAAGCCGATGGCGAACAGTTCGACGTGGTGGTTCTGGATCCGCCTGCGTTTATCAAGAAGCGTAAGGATATTCCTAATGGCGAGCGGGCCTATGCGCGCTTGAATCGCGAAGCGATGCGTTTGCTGGGCCGCGATGGCCTGTTGCTTTCAGCGTCGTGCTCCATGCACCTGGGGGAAGATCGCTTGGTAGATGTCGTGCGAGGCGCGGTACGTCATCAGGATCGCCATGGGCAGGTGATCTTCCAGGGCCATCAAGGGCCAGATCACCCCATTCACCCGGCCATTCCAGAAACCGCTTATCTTAAAGCGCTGGGCGTGCGCGTGTTTCGCGATTAATCCATTGAGTCATTAGGCGGGGTGGGCAAGCTGGATTAGCACGGTAGTGGCACAAGGAGCAGAGCAATGGAGTGGGCGTTACCCGATCCCTTTGTGATCGATATTCATGTTAGCGAAGCGGCGATAGATGATTATCAGCACGTGAATAACAGCGAATACCTGCGCTGGGTTGAGCAGGTTAGCTGGGCCCACTCCGAAGCCTTGGGGCTTTCCATCGAGCGCTACCGCGAGCTGGACCGCGCCCTGGCCATACATCGCCATGAGCTGGACTATCTTGCTCCTGCCTTTGCGGGTGATGAGCTTCAATTAGCGACGTGGGTCGTCGCCTGTGATGGGCGCTTTAGCCTTACCCGGCGTTTCGAGCTTAAGCGGGTGCGAGATGCCAAAATACTCTTCCAGGCGCGCACCCGGTTTGCGTGTATTGCGCTTTCAAGCGGGCGCCCCAAGCGCCTGCCAGAGGAGTATCAGAGAGTCTACGGCGGGGCCTTAATAACAGAGTGACGTTAAGTTTTCGGTATAAAACCCTCAAACGCTGGATTTTTACTCCTGTAAAACGCCTTAACCGGCGTTTTTTTGTTTTGTGCTTAAGGAAGTGGTGGGTCGCTTGAGCTGTGCTGTAATGCTAAGACCGTTGTTTAATCTTACGCACAAAAAGAGAGATCGCTATGCAGATTGCCGTCCCCAAAGAGATCAAAAACCATGAATATCGTGTCGCCCTAACACCCACCGGCGTGCGTGAGCTTGCCCAGCGTGGCCACACCGTTAGTGTGCAGGCAGGCGCAGGAGAGGGCGCTGGTTTTAGCGATAGCGACTATGAGGCTGCGGGTGCGCAGATCGAAAGTGATGTCGACGCCTTGTGGAAGAATGCTGAGCTGATTCTTAAAGTAAAAGAGCCACAGGTGGAAGAGGTTGCGCGCCTCACTTCCCGGCATACGCTGTTTACCTATCTGCATCTTGCAGCGGAAGAAGCCCTGACGCGGGGCTTGATGGAGAGCGGGGCTACCTGTATCGCTTATGAAACGATTACAGATGCCAATGGTGGGCTGCCGCTGCTTGCGCCAATGAGTACTGTGGCTGGGCGTATGGCCGTTCAAGCAGGGGCGCATGGCCTGGAAAAAGCCCAAGGGGGCGCTGGCGTTCTGTTGCCGGGCGTGCCGGGGGTTGCACCGGCAACCGTCACCGTAATAGGCGGCGGCGTCGTAGGTGAAAACGCCGCGAGAATGGCGCTGGGGCTGGGCGCGGATGTCACTATTCTGGATAACTCACTGGCGCGGCTAGACGTTCTGGATAGCCGCTACCAGGGGCGCATCAAAACGGTTTATTCCACCGCCGATGCGCTGGATAACGCTGTGCGCGAGTCTGATATGATTATTGGCGCCGTGTTAATCCCGGGCGCGGCGGCGCCCAAGTTGATTACCCACGCTATGCTGAGCGATATGAAGCCAGGCAGCGTGCTGGTGGATGTAGCGATTGATCAGGGTGGCTGCTTTGAAACCAGTAAGCCCACCACTCACGCCGAGCCTACGTATATCGTGGAGGGCATTGTTCATTACTGTGTAGCCAATATGCCGGGCGGCGTATCACGCACGTCAACCCTTGGACTCACCAATGCCACGCTGCCCTTCGTGCTGGCGCTGGCCGATAAAGGCTGGCAGCAGGCGCTACACGACGATCCTCACTTTCTGCCAGGGCTTAATGTGCATGCAGGGCAGGTGACCTACCAGGCCGTTGCCGATGCCTTTGGTTTGGCGTGTATCGCCCCAGCAAGCGCGGCATCACGATAAGTACGAATGACCGATCAGGTGCGCTAACCCGCAGGGCGCGACAGTGGGTTTTTAATGTTTGTCATCGTTAGTAATGAGGCGGCACCTCATCTTCAGGGCGGCTTTCCCCCTGATGGTCGCCTGCCTGGAACGCTTGATGCTGTTCACGCAGGCGTTCACGCATTAATGCGCTAAGCTGTTCTAGCTTGGCAAGCCGCTTTTCCTGTTGGGCAACTGCTTGGTCAAGCGTGTCCAGCCAGTGCTCCTGGTAAGCCAGGCGGCTTTCGAGATTTTCGAAAAGTTGATTTAGCTCAGCAGGAGAAAAGTCTTGTGTCATGGTAACATGGCAACCTTGTGTAATATGTCCGGTACTGTTAGGAATGGGCCTGATGGTTCGGGTATTGTCTTTCGTTCGTTACCCATACAACAAGAGAGCTTTTATCATCTATGAATCCAAAAGTTGTGTTTCGCTGTTTCTTAATCAGTGTATTACTAGCCGCCCCCACGCCGCTTTTGCTGGCGGGGATTGTTCATTTAACCAACGCGCCTCTGGCCGATTTATGGCAGGCAGAGTTAGCCATTAGCGGTATCAGTGGTGTTTACATTGCCGTTGCCTTGGGCAGCTTCATCGTTTTATTTATAGGTACGTTAGCGTCGGCTGCTCTGGCTCCTCCGCTAGTCGTTAAACCGAAAGTAGAAAGCTCAGGCGACACGCGTGTTAAAGCTGCGCCGCGTCAGCCCCAGCCTGCCGACGAACGGGACGATGAAGAGGAAGACGTCATCGACCCCAACGACGGTCGGGAAGAGGGTGAAGTAAAGTGGTTTAACACCAATAAAGGCTATGGCTTTATTACTCGTGATAATGGCGAAGATGTGTTTGTTCACTTTCGTGCTATTCGGGGTCGCGGCCCGCGTATGCTGGCAGAAGGCCAAATTGTGCGTTACCACGTCATCAAGAATGACCGTGGTTTACAGGCCGATGATGTGAGCATTATTGAGTAGCATGTCCACAAGCGTAGTACCAATGTGAACATAATCGACCCCGCCCCGGCGGGGTCGATTGCATTTCAAGAACAGTCTTCAAAAATAGTCTTAAAAAAAAACCGCCTTTATGCCGTCTTCTTTCAGGCAGCGTTAGCGGCCTGAGTCGGGCCACTCAATAGCGCCTTCTTTTCCACCGGGTAGCACCTGCCAGAAGCGGTCAGGATCATCGCCTGGATGCCAGCCGCCAAGCGAGCAGCGCACTTCCGTTTGCAGCGCCTCTGCGGCGTGTTGCGCGCACTCCTGGTCGGTCATCCAAGGCGTATGGCTACTGTCAAACCATAAGCTTGCAAAGCGGTCAGCTGCTTTTTCGACCAGTAGTATGGGCACCTCTTTCCCCTGGTGTTGACCATGGGTTTTCCACTTGCCTTTGCCGGCAGGGCTTAATGGCGGTGCAGCAAGCGCACAGGCAAGCCATGCGTTAAGCGCTTCCAGTGAAATGCTGGCGACATACACTTCAATGTCCGGGTAGCGCTCCATCATACGTTGACCTCATCAAGCGTGAGTAGGGCCTGAAGCGTTGCCTCATAGATGCGGCTCAAATCATCCAGGTCGCTAGCGCGTACGCGCTCATTCACTTTGTGGATAGTGTCGTTAAGCGGGCCAAGTTCCACCACTTGAGCACCCAAGGTGGCAATAAAACGCCCGTCAGAAGTACCGCCGCTGGTGGATAGCGCGGGGCGCTTGCCGGTCACGGCTTCAACACCGCGTACGGCCGCGTTAACAAGCTCGCCTTCTGCGGTTAGGAACGGCTCGCCGTTCAGCGTCCAGTCCAGCTGATACGCTAGGCCGTACTGGTCAAGAATCGCCTCGGTACGCGCCTTAAGCTGCTCATGCGTCACTTCTGTCGAGAAGCGGAAGTTGAATACTGCTTCTACTTCGCCGGGGATGACGTTAGTCGCCCCAGTGCCCGCTCGCAGGTTGGAAATCTGAAAGCTGGTGGCCGGGAAAAAATCATTGCCCTCATCCCAGTGCTCATTGATGAGCGCATCCAGCGCGGGCATCGCCTGGTGAATGGGATTACGCGCCAGGTGCGGGTAGGCCACATGCCCCTGTATCCCCTGAATACGTAAAACGCCGCCCAGCGAGCCGCGGCGACCATTCTTGATCACGTCGCCAAGGTGTTCGGTAGAGGAGGGTTCGCCGACGATACAGTAATCAAGCCGCTCATTGCGTTCGCGCAACTGCTCGACCATGGCGCGAGTGCCATCCACTGCAGGGCCTTCCTCATCGGAGGTGATTAAAAACGCAATACGCCCATCGTGGTCGGGGTAGCGAGCCACGAAACGCTCCACAGCGGTTAGCATAGCGGCCAGACTGCCCTTCATATCGGCGGCGCCACGGGCACAAAGCATGCCGTGATCGTCAATACAGGGAGCAAACGGCGGGAATTCCCAGCCATTTGGTGGCCCGCTGGGCACGACATCGGTATGACCCGCAAGGGCAATGACTGGGCCGTGGTGGCCCCGCACTGCCCAGAAGTTCTGTACATCGCCAAACGGCATGCGCTCAATATGAAAACCGAGCGCCGTTAAGCGCTCGATCATTACGTCCTGGCAGCCTTCATCATCCGGCGTCACTGACGGGCGGCTGAGCAGCTCAAAGGCAAGCTGTAGCGTGGGCGACAGCGTGTCAGGCTCAGTTATGGGCATGCAGCGCCTCATTTAGCGCGATGGCGCTTTTATTGGTCAGGCACTCGACGCGGCCATTTTTAGAGTTGCGGCGTAGCAGCAGGTCGTTTTGGCCCGCTAGTTCACGCGCCGCCAGGGTTTTCACTTCGTTGCCCTGGTCGTCCAGCAAGGCCACTTTGGTGCCTGCGGTGATATACAAGCCGGACTCCACCGTGCAGCGGTCGCCCAGCGGAATGCCGATACCGGCATTGGCGCCGATCAAGCAGCCTTCGCCGACCTTGATAACAATATTGCCACCGCCTGACAGCGTGCCCATGGTGGAGCAACCACCGCCCAGGTCAGACCCTTTGCCGACCATCACGCCGGCTGAAATACGGCCTTCAATCATGCCGGGGCCTTCGGTGCCTGCATTGAAGTTAACAAAACCTTCATGCATTACCGTGGTGCCTTCACCCAAATGAGCGCCCAGGCGTACCCGCGCCGTGTCGGCAATGCGTACACCGGCCGGCACAACGTAATCGGTCATTTTGGGGAATTTATCGACACAGTCGACGGACAGCGCACGGCCGGCGAGGCGGGCTTTCAGGCGACGCGCTGGTAGCTCTTCGATATCGATGGCGCCTTCATTGGTCCAGGCAATATTGCGCAGCAGGCCAAACATGCCGGTCAGGTCAAGACCATGCGGCTTGACCAGGCGATGCGATAGCAGGTGCAGCTTAAGATAGACCTCTGGCGCCGTTTGCGGAGCCTGATCCGTTTCCAGGAACATGGCCACTAATGGGCGCTGGCTGGTGGCCAGCGCCTCAGCAAGCTCAGCCTGTTCAGGGTGCCCGGCTGCCTCAAGCGCTTTGGCTAAGCGGGTGCAGTCTTCTGGCAAAAAGCTAACGGCGACATTGCCCTGCGGCGCATCAAGCGCTTGTTTGGCCGCATTTATCAGGCTTTCCTGCGGGCTGAAGAGCGGTGCCGGGTAGTAAATTTCCAGCCAATCGCCTTGAGTGTTTTGCGTGCCAATTCCAAGCGCAAAGCTCAGCATAAAAGTTCATCCTGTTGTTGATAACGTTGTTAACCGGGTCATTAGCTAACGTAAAAGCGGCGGAATAACAAAGTGTTGATTCAAAAATAAGCAAAATAGTGGCGTTGGATCAGCCACTGATTTTATCGTAATCGCCGTCGCGATAGCCTATTTTTAAGGCGTCACTGCCGGTGTCCAGCAGTGGTCGTTTAAGCAGTGTTGGGTGTTGGAGCAACAGCTGGCGCGCAGAGTTGGCATCCAGGCTGTCTTTGTCTTCCTGGGGAAGGTCGCGCCATGTCTTGCTGCGCTTATTGACGACTTCCAACAGCGGTGCCCGCTCTAAAAGATGCTCAAGCAGGCTCGCCGAAAGACCATCTTTACGCAAATCATGGGTTTTAAAAGGCACGCCGTTCGCTTCCAGCGCTTTGCGCGCCTTACGACACGTATCACAGGTATCAATGACATAGAGTGTAAACATGGTATCTCCTTTCGAGCTGTTGGTGCCGTAAAAGGTGAATTAACCGCGCTCAATAAGCTGGCGGATACGCTGCGCTGCTTCCAGGGTGGGGGCAAGCTCCGCCACCAGGGCTAGGCGCAGCCGCCCTGTGCCTGGGTTAATGCCCTGAGCATCAGGGCGGCCCATCAAGCTGCCGGGCAGCACGCTCACGTGTTGCTCGGTGTAAAGCCGCTGGGTGAAGCCGATATCATCCCCCCCTGGTACCGCGGGCCACAGGTAAAAGCTTGCCTCTGGCGTTGGGAAGTCCATCACCGGGGCCAGTACCTCCACCACGGCGCTGAATTTTTCACGGTACGCATCGCGATTGGCGCGTACGTGCGCTTCATCCTGCCAGGCTGCTATTGAAGCATGTTGAACCGGCAGCGACATGGCGCAGCCATGATAGGTACGGTAGCGCTTGAACGGTGTAAGAATGTCCGCATCGCCTGCCACAAAGCCTGAGCGCAAGCCCGGCAGATTGGAGCGCTTGGAGAGCGAGTGAAAGACGACGCAGCGCCGGTAATCGTTACGACCCAGCTCAGCACAAGCCTGTAATAGCCCCGGCGGGGGCGCGTTTTCATCCAGGTAAAGCTCGGAATAGCACTCATCAGAAGCAATGATGAAATCGTGCTCGTCGGCCAGCGCAATCAGCTGTTTAAACTCATCCATTGACGTAACCGCGCCGGTCGGGTTGCCTGGTGAGCAGATAAATACGATTTGCACATCACGCCAGGTATCGGGGCTGACACTGGCAAAATCTGGCCGAAAGCCGTTCTCGGCCGTGCCGTTTAAATACACCGGTTGACCGCCAGCCAACAGCGTCGCACCTTCATAAATCTGGTAAAACGGGTTGGGCACTATCACCCTGGCTGGCCGAGTACGATCCAGTGCGGCCTGTACAAACGCAAAAATGGCTTCACGCGTGCCATTAACCGGCAGTACCTGGCGCTCGGCATCAAGGCCCGCAAGCTTAAAGCGCTTGGTCGCCCACTCAGCGAGTGCTTCACGCAAGCTTGGCAGGCCGTTGGTGGCCGGATAACGCGCCATATCAAGCTGATGCTTTACCAGCGCATCAAGCGCTGCAGGGTAGGGCGCGTGCTGCGGCTCGCCGATGGTTAAGGGAATATGCGCCAAATGGGCAGGCGGCGTAAGGTCAGCTTTGAGGCCGGCCAGTTTCTCAAACGGATAAGGGTGTAGGGCGGTGAGATCAGAATTCATGGCGTATCCGTTGAGAGCGTTCTATTGAGAGCATGCCCTGCAGGCGTATTAAACGGCAGGCTAAGCGCCGATTATAAGCAAGCCTCGGGGTTGGGCTCAAATTTAACCACGGGGCGCGGCGTCTTTACGTGTTTACACGCCCAGCACCTCAATTAATCGCTCGCGCAGCTCTTGCTGGCGTATTGGGTCGGTTAAGGGTTCGCCTGCTTTCGTGGTGATAAAGAAAACGTCCTCAACACGCTCGCCCAGCGTGGCGATTTTGGCCGCCGAGAGGGCGATGCCCTGCTCCATAAAAATACGCCCTACGCGGGCCAGCAGCCCTGGTCGGTCAGGGGCCGTTAGCTCAAGGAGTGTGCGCTCGTTAGCCGGGTCCTGCTCAATCAGCACTTCGGTGGGTACCTTGAAGTGCTTTAACTGGCGCGGCGTATGACGGGTCACAATTTCTGGGTAGTCGTCTGGGTCATCCAGCTCTTCGATTAAGTGCTGACGCATCTCTTCGATACGCGCCGTGTCGCGAATCGGTTGACCGTGGCTATCCAGCACAATAAAGGTGTTTAGCGTCCAGTCATTGCGCGAGGTAGCAATGCGGGCATCATGAATGGAGAGCCCGAGCTGCTCCATGGCGGCGGCGGTGGCGGCAAACAGGTCATCCACCGAGCGTGTGTGGATAAACACTTTAGTGCCGCCCTCTGCCATATCAAGCGTCGGTGCGCTGATTAATACCAGCGGCAAGGGGGAGGCGTTATGCGCCAGGATGCCTTGGGTTTGCCAGGCAATCTCGCTGGGCGCGTACTGGAGGAAATAGTCTTCCCCAAGCGGTTCCCACAATGCATCAATCTGCGCGCGCCCAAGCCCCATGTTCTGGAGTAGCGAGCGTGCTTCAGAGCGTGTTTCCCGTACCCAGTCATCACGGTCCGGTGGGTTTTTTAGCCCGCGGCGTAAGGCGCGCTTGGTTTCAGCATATAGCTGGCGCAAAAGCGATGCCCGCCAGCCGTTCCAAAGCGTGGGGTTGGTGGCGTTAATATCGGCCACGGTGAGCACATACAGGTAATCCAGACGCATTTCGTTACGCACGATCAGTGCAAAGTCGCGGATCACGTCAGGGTCGCTAATGTCGCGCTTCTGAGCGGTCATCGACATGAGTAAATGGTGCTCGACCAGCCAACTGGCAAGCTTTGTATCGTGGGTTGAAATATGGTGGTGCTGGCAAAAATGCGTAACGTCTTTGGCGCCGATTTCCGAATGGTCGCCCCCGCGACCCTTGCCGATATCGTGAAACAGGCCCGCTATCCACAAAATGTCCAGCCTGGGAAGCTGGTGGATGAGCGCAGCCGCCACGGGGAAGTCGTCTTTGGCATCGGGTTTGCGAAAGCCGTGTAAAAACTTCAGCAGGCGCAGCGTATGCGCATCCACGGTGTAGATATGGAACAGATCATGCTGCATCAATCCTACGGCTCGGCCAAATTCGGGCAGGTACTTGCCCAGTATGCCGTAGCGGTTCATGCGCCGTAGCTGGCGCGGTACGTTGCCGGGGGCGCGCAGTATTTCCATAAACAGCCGCTGATGGTGAGGATCATCGCGGTAGTGATCATCAATCTGATGGCGGTGGTCGCGAATCAAGCGAATGGTGTCCGCCCGTACGCCTTCAATTTCCGGGTGCCTGGCCATGAGCAGGAAAAGCTCCAGCATGGCTTCAGGCTGCTCGCGAAACAGCGTGCGCGAGCGTGCTTGAATATAGCCGCCCTTGGTTTCAAAGCGCTCGTTGAGCTGGATGGTTTCCAGCGCCTCTTTGCCGCGCAAAATCACTTCGTCGAAGTGCTGAAGCAGCATGTCGTTAAGCCCGGCCAGTGCCGTTACGTGGCGATAGTAGCGCTTCATGAACTGCTCAACGGCTAACCGCTCGGGCGTATCTTTAAAGCCAAACAGCTCAGCAATCGTGCGTTGATGATCAAACAGCAGGCGGTCTTCGGCGCGGCCGGTCAACATATGCAGCGCATAACGCACCTGCCACAAAAATGCCTGGCCCTGGCTTAAGATACGCAATTCGGCATCGTTCATAAAACCGTTGGCGACAATGTCGGTGTACTGTTCCGTACCGAAGTGGCGCTTAGCGACCCAGCCAATCATCTGAATATCGCGTAGGCCGCCAGGTGAGCTCTTCAGATTCGGCTCAAGGTGGTATTCGGAATTGTTGTAACGGTAGTGGCGAGCAATCTGCTCTTGCCATTTGGCTTCAAAGAATCGGTCGGCCGGCCAAATGTGCTCGGCGCTTAAGCGCTCGCGCATTTTTTCGCGCAGTGATGCAGGGCCTGCAATCAGGCGGGACTCAAGCAGGTTGGTGATGACGGTGACATCCGCCTTGGCTTCACGCTCGCAGTCGTTTAATGAGCGTACGCTGTGACCGATTTCCAGACCGATATCCCATAAAAAAGTGATAAAGGCAGTGAGCGGTTCGCGGTAAGCGGTGTCGTCGTCATCTTCAAGCAGCAGCAGAAGGTCGATATCCGAATGGGGGTGTAGCTCCCCTCGGCCATAGCCGCCAACAGCAATCAGTGCGACGCCGTCATCTGGCCAGGCGTGCTGCGCCCAGGCAATGGCGAGCAGTTGATCCAAGTACCAAGCCCGCCCCCGCACCAGGTCGCGTATATCGGCGCCCGCACGAAACCGGTCATCCAGCTTGGCCTGGAGCTCACGAAGCGCCGTTTTAAACGGCGCTATGGGTGAGCGCGAGCCGGATAGCTCTGTACGAAAAGCCTCAAGGTCGTAAAGCGACGTATCCGGCTCGAACCGGTGGTGGTGGAGGAGCATTAGTTATCTAAAAAACTAAAGTCTTCATCGCTACGCGCGGTCAGTACTTCAACCCCGGTCTCGGTGACCAGCAAGGTGTGCTCCCATTGCGCTGAAAGGCTCTTGTCCTTGGTAACGGCGGTCCAGCCATCGCGCAAGACTTTGGTTTTGTAGCCACCCACGTTGATCATGGGTTCGATGGTAAAGCACATGCCAGCCTCTAAAGCGATATCAGCGTCTGGTGCGTAACCATCGTAATGCAGGAACTGGGGGTCTTCATGAAAGCCTGCCCCAATACCGTGGCCGCAGAAATCGCGAACGACCGAGTAGCCATGGCCTTCGGCGTGCTTTTGAATTACTCGCGCAAGCTCTGAAAGGCGTACGCCTGGCTTTACCAGCGCGATGCTTTTATACAAGCACTCCTGGGTAATCCGGCACAAGCGCTCGCCCTGTATGGTTTCGCCGATGATAAACATGGCACTGGAGTCACCGTGATAGCCGTCAGGGGTTTTAACGGTAATGTCCAGGTTCAGGATGTCACCTTTCTTGAGCTTTTTATTAAAATCCGGAAAGCCATGACAGACCACATGGTTGAGCGAGATGCACGTGGCGTGGGTATAACCGTGATAGTTGAGCGGAGCGGGAACCGAGCCCAATTCGTTAACAATATAGTCGTGACAACGCTTATCAATATCGCCGGTGCTTACGCCTTCTTGTATGTAAGGAGCAATCATTTCCAGCACGCTGGCGGCTTGGCGCCCGGCTTCGCGCATTTTCTCGATTTCTGAAGGTGTCTTGATAGGAACGTTCATGAATTCTCGATATGGGTTCAGGCTGAGGTAGTAAGTAACAGCATTAAATGACAGCGTTAAAGCGACAGTATTAAGTGACAAATAAACATCGTAACACGGGCTGTGACTTCATCTTGGTAATGATCTATGGTATAAAGCCGCGCGCTTTCCTGCAATCGCTCGCTCGCTTCTTTGTGGTGAGTCGGCGATCATGGCAAGGCGAACAACCCGCAGCGGGTTCACTTTGAAGACGCTGCTTAAATAGCAAGCCTTGAAAACACACATGCACCGACACATGGTCCCGGGTGCCGCTGATAACGTTTTATACGTGGTCAATGGTCGGATCCATGGGGTGCGTGGAGGCCTAACCCGAGTTTCAGGAGTTTTACCATGTCTCACGTTAATATGCGTGACCTGCTCAAAGCAGGCGCTCACTTCGGTCACCAGACTAAGTACTGGAATCCGAAGATGAACAAATTCATCTTCGGCGCACGCAACAAGATTCACATCATCAACCTTGAGCACACTCTTCCGGCGCTGAACGAAGCCGTTGATGTGGTTGAGAAGATGTCGGCATCCAACAACAAAATTTTGTTTGTTGGCACCAAGCGTAGCGCTAGCAAGATCATCAAAGAAGAAGCGAATCGCGTTAGTCAGCCGTTCGTCAACCATCGCTGGTTGGGCGGTATGCTGACTAACTTCAAGACTATTCGTCAGTCTATCAAGCGTCTGCGCGAACTTGAAACCATGCGCGAAGACGGCACGTTCGACAAGCTGACCAAGAAAGAAGTCCTGATGGCAACGCGTGAGCAAGATAAGCTTGAGCGTTCTATCGGTGGTATCAAGAACATGGGCGGCCTGCCGGACGCACTGTTCGTTATCGACGTTGACCACGAGCGCATCGCGATCAACGAAGCCAACAAGCTGGGTATTCCGGTTATTGGCGTGGTTGATACCAACTCTAACCCTGATGGCGTTGATTACGTTATCCCGGGTAACGATGACTCCATTCGCGCTATTCAGATCTACGTGAAAGCGATTGCTGACGCGTGTGGTCGTGCGAAAGAAGGTCGTCCGGACGAGTTCGTTGAAGTGACCGAAGAAGCGGCTTCAGCCGACACTGACGCTGCTGCTGAGTAAGATAGTAGCGGTTGCGGCGGATAGTTAAGCCGCATCGTGTTGAAGAGGGGGCCTATGCCCCCTTTTTCCCGCTTTGGATGAACATCCGGGTGGGCCGATTACGCCGGACACCAAGCACCGGCAAGCGACCTTCAAAGTGATATATGATAGTCATTTATCGTGGCTATACTCTGTAGGGCGTTTAACTCTCATAGAACCATTTCCGAGGTGAATTCTCATGGCAGCTATCAGCGCCTCTCAGGTCAAGGAACTGCGCGAACGTACTGGTCTCGGCATGATGGAGTGTAAAAAAGCACTCACCGAAACCGACGGTGATATTGAAGTCGCGATCGAAAACCTGCGTAAAAATTCAGGCTTAAAAGCCGCGAAGAAAGCCGATCGTGTTGCTGCAGAGGGTGTTGTTGTTACCCGTGTAGCAGAAGACGGTAGCTACGGCGTAATGGTTGAAATCAACTCCGAGACTGACTTTGTTGCGCGTGATGACAATTTCATTGCGTTCGCTGACAAAATCGCCGCCGCTTTCTTTGCCGCGAAAAGCGAAGATGTTGCTGCCGTTATGGCGGGCGACCTTGAAGCTGCCCGCGAGCAGCTGGTTCAGAAAATCGGTGAGAACATCGGCGTACGTCGCGCGGTAGTTGTCAACGCCGTTGACGGCGGCTTGGTCGGTGCCTACGTTCACGGTGGCCGCATTGGCGTTCTGACCGTACTTAATGGCGGTACTGCAGAAGCAGCGAAAGACGTTGCTATGCACGTGGCAGCTATTAACCCAGCCGTTGCTCACCCGGCCGATATGCCGCAAGAGCAGCTGGATCAAGAGAAAGCCATCATCCTGGGTCAGCCGGACATGGCAGGCAAGCCTGAGCAGATTGCTGAGAAAATGGTTCAAGGCCGCCTGAAGAAGTACCTGGCAGAGAACAGCCTGACCGAGCAGCCGTTTGTTAAAGATCCGAACCAATCCGTTGCTGAGTTTGTTAAATCAGCCGGTGGCGAAGTGGTTAGCTTCACGCGCTTTGAAGTGGGTGAAGGTATCGAGAAAGAAGAAGTCGACTTCGCTAAAGAAGTTATGGAACAGGCTGGCCGTCGTTAAGGTCAGACGTTCTAGTCAGAAGATGGCGTGCGCGTAAGCGCACGCCTTCGTGTATCCGGCCCCTGCTAAATAGGGGGTTGCTTCGCCCACCTGTGTCCAAGTCTGCTTCAGGAGAGATGCCATGTCACGAGATGTTCAAGAGCCTACCCCGCTTGTTGTGCCCCATAAGCTTGAAAAGTCGAAGTCAAAATACAAGCGTATTTTGCTGAAACTTTCAGGCGAGGCGCTAATGGGAGAGCACGATTTTGGTATTGACCCTAAAGTGTTAGACCGTATGGCGCTGGAAATCGGCCAGCTGGTGGGTATCGGTGTGCAGGTCGGGATCGTGATTGGAGGCGGCAACCTGTTTCGGGGTGCGGCGCTCAGCGAAGCCGGAATGGATCGGGTCACAGGCGACCACA
This sequence comes from Halomonas sp. AOP43-D1-4, assembly GCF_052446175.1. NCBI lineage: Bacteria > Pseudomonadati > Pseudomonadota > Gammaproteobacteria > Oceanospirillales > Halomonadaceae > Halomonas > Halomonas sp. AOP43-D1-4. Next base: position 105,174 of record NZ_JBQSVY010000007.1, on the reverse strand, counting down.
TGGGAATGCTGGCAACGGTCATGAATGCGTTGGCCATGCGCGATGCACTGGAGCGTTCAAATATTCGTTCGCGGGTAATGTCGGCGATTCCCATGAGTGGTGTGGTAGAGCATTATGACCGCCGCACTGCCATCCGTTATTTAACGTCAGGAGACGTGGTACTGTTTTCGGCAGGAACCGGTAATCCATTTTTCACAACCGACTCGGCCGCTTGTTTACGCGGTATTGAAGTGGACGTGGATGTGGTCATTAAAGCGACCAAAGTGGACGGGGTGTATAACAAGGACCCCCTAAAACATGCTGATGCCGTAAAATATGATCAGCTCTCTTACGATGACGCTCTGGACCAAAAGCTAGGCGTTATGGATTTGACCGCTATCTGCCTGGTACGTGACCATGATATGCCGGTGCGGGTATTTGATATGAATAAGCCTGGCGCCCTGCTGAACCTGGTAGTAGGGGGCAAGGAAGGCACGCTAATAGATAGAGGGTAAGAACGTGATTAATGATATTAAGAAAGACGCTGAATCTCGCATGAAAAAAAGCGTTGAAGCGCTGAACAGCAACTTCAACAAAATCCGTACCGGGCGTGCACACCCCAGTATTCTGGATGCTGTTACCGTCGATTATTACGGCAGCCAGGTGCCGCTTAGCCAGGTGGCATCGGTTAACGTTGAAGATGCGCGTACGCTTGCGGTCGCTCCTTGGGAGCAGGGCATGGTGCCGAAAATCGAAAAGGCTATCATGACCTCTGACCTGGGCTTGAACCCTTCAAGCGCGGGTAATGTGATCCGTGTACCGATGCCCATGTTGACTGAAGAGACGCGTAAGGGCTATATCAAACAGGCACGTAGCGAAGCTGAAAATGCTCGCGTGGCTGTGCGTAACGTGCGTCGCGATGCCAACGGTGATTTCAAATCCTTGCTAAAGGACAAAGAGATTACCGAAGACGATCAGCGTCAGGGTGAAGATGAAATCCAAAAGCTGACCGACAAATATATTGCCGAAATCGATAAAGCGCTTGCCGCGAAAGAGCAGGACTTGATGCAGGTATAAGCACCTGCCTTTTATTTAGCTGCGGGTAGCCAGGCTGCCCGCTAGGCCTATGGCTTTACTATGACTGAGCTTTTGTGCGAGACCTCATGACGTCACCGCAGTTTCCTCAAGAACCGCCGGACGACGCAAGCACGCCACCCAAGTGCCTGGGTGAAGCACTGCCGTCGCATGTCGCGATCATAATGGACGGCAATAATCGCTGGGCAAAGGCCCGCGGCCTCTCTGGCGTACGTGGTCATCGTGCAGGCGTCGAAGCCGTCAGAGCGGTCATTCAGCGCGCAGCCGAGCGCCAGGTAAATACGCTGAGCCTGTTTGCCTTTTCAAGCGAGAACTGGAAACGTCCAGCGGCTGAAGTGAATGCGTTGATGGAGCTCTTTTTGATGGCGCTCAAGCGCGAAGTTAAAAAGCTTAATGAGCGCAATATTCGGCTAACGATTATTGGTGAGCGGCGTGGCTTCTCTCACGCCATTCAGAAGTATATACAGCGTGCAGAAGCGCTGACCGCGGATAATACCGGCATGCACCTGGTGATCGCTGCCAATTACGGCGGGCAGTGGGACATCGCACGTGCAGCGCGACATTTGGCTGAGCAGGTATCCGCCGGTGAGTTACAGCCTGGCGATATCGATGAAGCCTGCTTTGACAGGGCAATGGAAGCAGACCATGTGCCTCCTGTTGACCTGTGTATCCGAACAAGTGGCGAACAGCGATTGTCGAATTTTATGCTGTGGCAGTTAGCGTATGCTGAACTGCATTTCTCGCCCTTACTCTGGCCCGATTTCGGTGCCGATGCGCTGGACAGCGCGCTGTACGACTTTTGTCAGCGGCGTCGACGTTTTGGCATGACCGACGAACAAATAGAGGCGCAAGGTGCTTAGACAGCGGATTATAACCGTAGCCTGGCTGGCGCCCTTGGTGCTGGTGGGTTTGTTTGGATTGCAAGGTGGCGCGTTTGCGCTTTTTACCGCTTTGATGGTGTTGCTTGGGGCCTGGGAGTGGACGAACCTGGCAGGCGTTATCCGGCAGCGTCAGCGTGTTCAGTTGGTCGCCGGGCTTGCGGTGGTGATGCTACTGATGTGGCTCACCGGTGCCGCGTTTGCAGTATGGCCTTTATGGTGCGCCGCCCTTGGCTGGCTGGCTAATCTTTACTGGGTGACCCATTATCCGGAGAAAGGGCAGCAGTGGCAGTCAACACCGCGCCGCTTGGCGATGGGGCTATGGGTGCTGCTGCCCTGCTGGGTCGGCTTTAATATTCTGCGCGATAGCGGCGGCGTATGGCTGTTATTTGTATTACTGCTGGTGTGGGCGGCGGATATCGGCGCCTATTTTGCCGGGCGTCGTTTTGGTAAGCGCAAGCTCGCCCCAAGGGTTAGTCCCGGAAAGTCCTGGGAAGGCGTTATTGGCGGGTTGGTTGCCACCACGCTACTGGCGCTTGTCTTCGCCTTTTGGCAGTCGTTAACCCCGGGTGTAGCTGTTGGCTTGGTGGTAGTCACCGTTATTGTCACGCTTATTTCAGTGCTGGGTGATCTGCTGGAAAGCATGCTCAAACGCTACCGAGACATCAAGGACTCAAGCCAGCTGCTACCGGGCCATGGCGGCGTGCTGGACCGGATTGATAGCTTGACGGCGGCGATTCCGCTCTTTGCGCTGCTCTATTTGCCCGTTCTTCAAGGGCAGGTGCCTGTCTTATGAGTCAATCGTCCTGCCAGTGGATTACCGTGTTGGGCTCAACCGGTTCTATCGGGGTGAGCACCCTGGATGTCATCGCCCGTCATCCCGAGCGTTATCGGGTGTATGCGTTGACGGCACATACCTCCAGGGAAGTGCTTCTGGAACAGTGCCTGGCCCATCATCCCCGTATCGCGGTACTCGATCATAGTGACGATGCGCAATGGCTTCGCCAAGCGCTTGATGACGCTGACCAACCGACCGTCGTGCTGGCGGGTCGTGAAGCACTCTGCCAGGTTGCCCGTGAGGCGTGTGTCGATGCCGTTATGGCCGCCATCGTTGGGGCAGCGGGGCTGCTGCCTGCGCTGGCCGCTGCAGAAGCGGGCAAGCGTGTACTACTTGCTAATAAAGAAGCGCTGGTGATGAGCGGCGCGCTGTTCATGCAGGCGGTTGAGCGCTCTGGCGCCACGCTGTTGCCTATCGATTCTGAGCATAATGCTATCTATCAGTGCCTGCCGGTAAAACATCGCGGCGGGCTTGAGCGTCACGGCGTTCGACAGCTGCTACTAACAGCGTCTGGCGGGCCTTTTCGCACCTGGAGTGCGGACAAGGTTGCCAATGCGACGCCCGACCAGGCCTGCGCCCATCCTAACTGGTCGATGGGGCGCAAGATTTCGGTTGATAGCGCCACCATGATGAACAAAGGCCTTGAATTAATTGAAGCGTGCTGGCTGTTTGATGCAACGCCCGAGCAAATTCAGGTGGTAGTGCATCCGCAGAGTGTGATTCACTCCATGGCAGCTTACATTGATGGCTCTGTCATCGCCCAGCTGGGCAACCCGGATATGCGTATACCCATTGCCTATGGACTGGCATGGCCCGAGCGTATTGAGGCCGGTGTAGAAGCCCTGGATCTGTTCCAGATCGCGCAGCTGGATTTTGAAGCACCGGATGAAGCGCGCTTTCCCTGCCTACGCTTGGCCCGTGAAGCCATACAGAAGGGCGGTGCCGCGCCGGCGATTCTCAATGCCGCCAATGAAGTCGCTGTTGAGGCGTTCCTGGCGGAAAGGCTCAGCTTTGGTGAAATAGCCAACGTGGTTGAAGAGGTTGTATCGCAGCCCTATGCAGGCAGCGCCGATACGATTGAAAATATCTTGGCTGCAGACCACTGGGCGCGTCAGCAGGCAGCGCAAAGGGTCATGTTACAAGCAGGCTAGACACTGCCGTACCGAATATTGAGAAGCAAGTAGGTCACTTAAGCATCGGCTGATGTGCAGGGTGCCAGGGAGTTTATTGTGGGCCTGTTACAAAACATTTTAGCGATCATCGTCGTGCTGGGTTTGTTGATCACCTTTCACGAGTTTGGCCACTTTTGGGTGGCGCGCCGCTGTGGCGTCAAGGTGTTACGTTTTTCGGTGGGTTTTGGCAAACCGCTCTGGTCCACCGTCGACCGCCAGGGGACGGAGTACGCGATAGCGGCCATTCCGCTGGGCGGCTATGTCAAAATGTTGGACGAGCGTGAAGCGCCGGTACCGGAAGATCAGCTTGACCAGGCCTTTAATCGCAAAACGGTATGGCAGCGTATCGCCATTGTTGCCGCTGGGCCTTTGGCAAACTTCCTGTTGGCTATTGTTGCCTACTGGGCGCTCTTTGTATCCGGGACGACCGTGGTCGCTCCCATGGTGGGAGATGTGCTGCCTGATTCACCGGCAGCTGAAGCAGGCCTTGCCCACGGCGATGAAATTATCGCTATTCAAAATGATGCCGTACGCTCCTGGGAGGAGGTCAACCTAAAGCTTATCTCGATGATTGGTTTTAGTGGCTCGCTAACCATCAATGTGTTGCCTGAGGGCAGTAGCAGTGAACGAGCTTACGCGCTGGAGGTCGATAACTACTTGGCCCGCCAGGACCCGCCCCAGCCACTGCAATCCTTGGGTATGACGCCTTGGCAGCCAGAATTCCCAGCAGTATTAGGCCTGGTGGTCGATGGCGAAGCTGCCGCCAACGCGGGGTTGCAAGCAGGCGATCATATTATTGCGATTGACGGCACGCCGGTGGAAGATTGGATGCAGTTTGTCACGATGATCCGCCGTAGTGCGGGTGAAACGCTTAGCGTAGCCTATGAGCGAAATGGCGAGCAGGGCACACTAACACTAACGCCGGGTAGCAATCTGCTGGAGAGTGGCGGTGAGGTTGGGTACATTGGTGCAGGCGTTGAGTCGGTAACGTGGCCTGAGTCGCTACAGCGCGAAATTCGTTATGGGCCTATCGAAGCGGTTGGACAAGCGCTATCGCGTACCGGTGATATGATTTTATTAACCGTTGATGCGATTCGTAAAATGTTGGTAGGTTTGATTTCACCTTCCAACCTTTCCGGTCCTATTACGATTGCGCAAATTTCGGGTGATTCGGCCCGTGCCGGAATGGAAGCCTTTGTAGGCTTTTTAGCCTATTTGTCCATCAGCCTTGGCGTGCTTAATTTATTGCCTATTCCGGTGCTCGATGGTGGACACTTGCTTTACTATTTTTTGGAAATCGTACGTGGGCGGCCGGTCTCTGAACAAACCCAAGCCATTGGATTACGCATTGGGCTTGCCATGGTTGGCGGTCTGATGGTGATGGCTCTGTATTTTGATCTGATGCGCCTTTGGTAATGACGCGTGTAGCGCGCAGGATGCCTTGTCATCTGCCTGCACAAATGTATATGGTGCTTATCTAACGTGATAGGCAGACCAACGCGAGCGAACTGACAGCATGAAAATCAAGACCCTTGGAATGGCAGCACTCTTGCTGGTAGGCGCTAGCGGCGCCCAGGCACAATCCTTTGATGTTTCGGACATTCGAGTGGAAGGACTACAGCGGGTGTCCGCTGCATCGGTCTTTAATGCGTTTCCTGTCAGTACGAATGATCGGGTTAGCGAGCAGCAGCTAGCGTCAGCCGCACGCGATTTGTTTGCCACTGGTTTATTTGAAGATGTTTCGCTAGCTCGTGAAGGCGATGTATTGGTTATTCAGGTAGTTGAACGACCGACCATCGCGCGCTTGAACCTCACTGGCAATAAGCAGATTTCAGAAGAGGACCTGCGTAACGGCTTACGTCAATCAGGGTTGTCGGAAGGGCAAGTGCTGCAACTCTCGACCCTTGAAGAGATTCAGCGTGAGCTTGAAGGTGTTTACCAGGCTCAGGGACGCTACAGTGCTCGCATTACGACCGAGGTTGAACAGGTTGATGAAGGGCGTGTACAGGTCAATATCAATATTAATGAAGGCGAGGTTGCCAAGATTCGCCAGATTAATATTGTTGGCAATGAAGATTTTGACGATGAAACGCTGCGCGATGTTTTTGAGCTGAACGACAAGCCGGGGCGCTTCTTTGGCTGGTTTTCAAGTGATGAGTACTCGCGTGAAGCGTTATCGGGCGATATCGAGCGCCTTCGCACCTTCTATCTTGATCGTGGCTATGTAAATTTTGATGTTACCTCCACGCAAGTCTCTATTGGACCTGAAAAGTCCGAAATATTTGTTACGCTTAATGTTGATGAGGGTAACCAGTATCGAGTAGGTGATGTCCGTTTTGTGGGTGATATGCAAATCAGCGAAAGCGAAGCACGCCAACTAATGGAGATCCATAGCGGAGACATTTTCTCTCGTGGTCAGGTGAACGCATCGACCGAAGCGCTACGCCAGCGTTTGGGCGCTGAAGGTTTTGCTTTCGCCGATATTCAGGGTATTCCTGAAATGGCGGATAACGGTGAAACGGTTGACCTGGTCATCGCGGTTGAACCTGGCCAGCGCACTTATGTTCGACGTATTGAGTTTTATGGTAATACCACCACCCAGGACGAAGTGCTGCGTCGGGAAATGATTCAAATGGAAGGCGCCCCCGCATCGACCGACTCAATTGCTCAGTCGCGCCAGCGCCTTGAACGGCTTGGCTTCTTTAGCCAGGTAGAAGTGGATACCCAGCCGGTACCAGGTCAGCCTGATCAGTTGGACGTCACCTACAGTGTGGAAGAGCAGCCCTCAGGCTCGGTGTCTGCCAGCGTGGGCTTTTCGCAAAGTGCCGGGGTAATCTACGGGGTTGGACTGGCACAAAACAACTTCTTGGGTACGGGTAACCGGGTCAATGTTGGCGCGCAGCGCAGCGACACCTTCACCAGCGTCAACTTTGCCTTCACGGATCCTTACTGGACACTTGACGGTATTTCTCGCGGCTACAACATATTTTACCGTGAAACGGACTATGCCGACTCGGATATCTCTACCTACTCGACCGATGCGTACGGCGCGGGTATCAACTTCGGCTATCCGGTAAGTGAACTGTCTCGCCTCAACTTCGGGGCGAGTATTGAAGAACTTAAAATTAAAACCTACAACGATACGGCGTCAGAAATTCATCGCTATGTGGATGACGAAGGGGAGCGCGCTCAAAGCCTTAAACTCACGGCGAGCTGGACGCGTAACAACCTTAACCGAGGCGTGATGCCGACAGCCGGTAACTATCAGCGCCTGTCGCTTGAAACCGGCGTGCCGGGCGGCGATGCAGAGTACTATAAGCTGCGCGCTCGGGCTCAGCAGCTATATCCGCTCAATAACGATGAGAGTTGGGCGCTTAAGTTTAGCGGTAACCTTGGCTATGCCAATACGTTTGATTCAAACGATCCTTTTCCCTTCTATGAGAATTTTTACGCAGGTGGTTTAGGATCGGTACGAGGCTTTACATCCAATACATTGGGGCAACCTACCACGCCGGGAGTTGAAGGGGGGCGTGATCGCACAATGGGCGGTAATGTGTTGGTGGAAGGTAGTGCTGAAGTTATCTTCCCCATGCCCTTTGTAGAAAACCAGCGTTCTGTGCAGCCTTCGCTGTTCCTGGATGCCGGTAATACGTTCTTGAACTCCTGCTACAAGGTATTAGAAGCTGATGTGGGTCGTCAGCAGTGTAGTTCTGGCGTCGACCTGGGCGATTTGCGCTATAGTGTGGGCGTTGGCCTTTCCTGGTTAACACCGGTTGGTCCGCTGACCTTTAGCATCGCGGAGCCGCTTAAAGACAAAAGCGGTGATGACACACAGTTCTTCCAGTTCTCGCTGGGACAAACATTCTAACTTTGCTAAAGGGGCGCGCCCTTGGTAGCGCCCCCGCTTGATGATAAGGAAGTGACTCGATGCGTAAACTGACAGCGGCCGTGTGCTTATTTGGTGCGATTGTTTTACCGGTTCATGCAGCAGAAGCTGCAGAGGTTGCCGTGCTGGATTGGCGAGCTGCGCTGATGAATACCCAGTCGGCTCAAACCTCGCTAAATCAGCTGGAAAACCAGATTGGCAGTCAGCAGAGTGAAGCTCAAAGCCTGGGAAATGAGTTACAGCAGTTGCAAGAACGCTTGCAGCGCGAAGGCGAAACGATGTCTCAGTCGCAGCGCGAAACACTGATCGCTGAGCTGCAGCAGAAAGGTTCGCGTTTTGAGCAGTTACGTCGTGATGTTATGGAGGCTCAGCAGCGTTCAGAGCAGCAGTTTCTGGAAGGTGCGGAACTCAAGCTTGAGCAAGCGGTGGAGCAAGTGCTGAACCGTCACAATATTGATGTATTGGTTGAACCTCAAGGAGTGCTTCATTCCTCGGTTGATTTGCCTAATGTGACTGATGAAGTTACGCAAATATTTGATTCGATGTAATTAATTTTTTAATGACTGTTGGTGTAGCTGTGCTGCACTATTGCTTTATTGGGCTCCCATGACGCACGCATCTCACCATCTTACACTTGCGGACATTGCTCGCCATTTAGGGGTCACCTTTGAAGGTGATGCCGCGCTACCCATTCGTGGTTTAGCAACACTTAAAGAGGCCACATCTGATCAAGTGGCCTTTTTAACAAATCGCGCTTACCTCAAGGATTTGGCCACCACTCAGGCGGCAGCCGTGCTGCTTCACCCTGAGCATGGCAAGAGTTGCCCGGTGCCAAAGCTTGAGATGGAAAACCCCTACCTAGGGTATGCCAAACTCTCTCAGCTATTTGACCCACTGCCTGCACGTGATAAGGCCGGTATCCATCCCACCGCGGTCGTTGCCGACAGCGTAACGCTGGGTGAAGGCGTCTCGATCCAGGCCCACGCCGTAGTAGAAGCGGGTGTAACACTGGGTGACCACGTTGTGGTGGGCGCTGGGAGTGTCGTTGGGGCTGATAGCGTTATCGGCGAAAATACTCGGCTGCATGCCAATGTGACCGTGTGTCATGGCGTGATTATTGGCAAGCGGGTCATTTTACAAAGTGGTTGTGTGATTGGTGGAGACGGTTTTGGGTTTGCCCACGACGGTGAAGGTTGGCACAAAATTGCCCAGTTAGGTGGCGTTGTGCTGGGTGATAATGTCGAAGTTGGCAGTTGCTCAAGCATTGACCGTGGTGCGCTAGGCGATACCCTGATTGGCGATGACGTTAAAATCGATAGTCAGGTACAAATCGCTCATAACGTCACTATTGGTGCCCATAGCGCTTTGGCGGGCTGTGTCGGTATTGCAGGGTCCACCAAAGTAGGCAAGCACTGCATGTTGGGTGGGGGGGTTGGATTATCAGGCCACCTAACGATTTGTGATGGCGTTCAGGTCACCGGAATGAGCCTTGTGACCAATTCGATTCATACTCCCGGCGTCTACTCGTCAGGTACGGGGGCAATGAGTAATTCGCAGTGGCGTAAAAATGCGGTGCGGTTTAAGCAGTTGGATGATATAGCCAAGCGGTTGTCTCGGCTGGAAAAAACGACGCGTGACGCCTAAAAGCCATATTGTTTACTAAGTAAGTAGCTTGAGACGAGAGGGCGGCAGGGTATAATTCCTTGCCCTTTAACCAGACGAAGTGCTGGTATTTGCCTGATGCCTATCAGGCGTTTTTCATTTTGAGGTCGTTACGATGGTTATGGATATTAACGAAATTCGCGAATACTTGCCCCACCGCTACCCGTTTTTATTGGTGGATCGAGTGACAGCATTAACTGTGGGCGAATCCATCGTTGCGTTCAAAAACGTTAGTATTAACGAGCCATTTTTCAACGGCCACTTTCCACATCATCCGATTATGCCGGGTGTGCTGGTAGTCGAAGCACTGGCCCAGGTTTGCGGTATTTTAGGCTTTAAAACAGTTAACAAGCTGCCAGCGGATGGCTACGTGTACTACCTGGTGGGTAGCGACAATGTACGTTTCAAGCGCCCGGTTATGCCTGGTGACCAGCTTCAACTGGAGGCTAACGTAATTCGTGGCAAGCGAGGCATTTGGAAATTTGCGTGTCGCGCCACGGTTGACGGAGAGCTTGCCTGTGAAGCAGAAATTATTTGTGCTGAGAGGAAGGTTGCTTGATACATCCTACTGCACTGGTTGACCCAACGGCAACGCTCGCAGATGACGTTGAGGTTGGCCCTTTTAGTGTTATTGGGCCTAACGTCACGATCGGCGAAGGCTCCATAATCGGCCCGCACGTAGTGGTCAAAGGACCCACTGTGTTGGGGAAGCGCACGCGTATTTTTCAGTTCGCCTCGGTAGGTGAGGATTGTCAGGACAAAAAGTACGCTGGTGAACCTACTCGTCTGGTCATGGGCGACGATAACGTTATCCGTGAAGGCGTGACGCTTCACCGTGGTACGGTACAAGACCGTGGTGAAACGACGATTGGTTCCCGCAATCTGTTTATGGCCTACGTACACGTGGGCCATGACTGTGTCATCGGCAATGACTGTATCCTTGCCAACCAGGTAACGCTCGCCGGGCACGTAACGCTGGGTGATTACGCTATCCTGGGTGGCCTGTCTGCCGTGCACCAATTTTGTCACTTTGGTGAACATGCCATGGCGGGCGGTGGCTCTATTATCACTAAAGACACGCCTGCTTATGTCATGATTAACGGCAACCCGGCAGAAGCGCGTGGTCTGAACCTGGTCGGCTTAAAACGCCGTGGCTTTAGCCGTGAGGCGATTAATGCACTGAGCGTTGCTTATAAATTGGTCTATCGCCAGGGGCTTACCGTCGAGCAAGCGCTTGAAGAGATGCGTGCGCGCTTTGATATAGAGGAAGTGACGGAGTTCGCTGACTCTATCGAACGTTCGACCCGCGGCATTACGCGCTAACCATGTCCATTCGCTTATGACCTTGCAGCGTGTTTATCTGGTGGCTGGCGAGCTTTCGGGGGATATCCTTGGGGCTGGTTTGATGCGTGCGCTTAAGTCGCGCCATCCAGAGGTTGAGTTTCGTGGGATTGGCGGGCCTCGCATGATCGCTGAGGGGATGCAAAGCCGCTTTCCGTTGGAAACGCTTTCTGTGATGGGGCTGGTTGAGGTCATCAAACACCTGCCTGAGCTGGTAGGTGTGCGCCGCACGCTGCGTCGCGAAGCGCTCGCCTGGCAGCCGGATATCATGGTGGGTATCGACGCGCCTGATTTTACGCTCGGCCTGGAAAAGCAACTACGTAATGCCGGAATCAAAACGGCCCACTACGTCAGTCCTTCTGTTTGGGCGTGGCGACAGGGGCGTGTGAAAGGCATTGCCAAATCCGTTGATGGAATGCTCACTCTGCTGCCCTTTGAGGCCGATTTTTACCGGCACCACAGTGTTCCTGTCGTGTTCGTGGGTCATCCGCTTGCCGATGAGCTGCCGCTTGAAAATGACCGCATCGCAACGCGACAGGCACTAGGTCTTGATGAAGATGCGCCGGTGCTTGCTTTGTTGCCAGGCTCGCGCAGCAGCGAAATACGTTTCCTGGGTCATACGTTTTTAGCCGCCGCTGAACTGCTGTGCCAGCGCCATGCCACGCTAAGGGTTTTGATTCCGGCTGCCTCAGCACTGCGTCATGATGAAATTCAGGCGCTCTTGTCTCACTATCCAACGCTTGCCGAGCGTGTGCAGCTGTTAAATGGCCAAGCGCGAGAGGCAATGGTCGCCAGTGATGTGGTGCTCTTGGCTTCCGGGACCGCCGCGCTTGAAGCCATGCTGTGTCACCGGGCGATGCTGGTTGCGTACAAGATGGCGCCGGCCACGCATTGGCTCGCCAAGCGTATGGTGAAAACCCAGTGGATATCGCTACCCAATCTGATCGCGCAGCAAAGCGTGGTGCCTGAGCTTATTCAGGACGCGGCGACACCGGAAGCTATCGCAGACCAGCTTTATGAGTTGCTTAGCAATCACGAAGCACGCTTGGCGTTAGAGGCACGCTTTGCAACGATGCACGCCGACTTGCAGCGCAACGCCAGTCGACGCGCCGCTGAGGCAATCACCGCTATCGCCTTAGGCCAGTCACTGGAGCAGCACAATGCCCGCTAAATCAGGCGATTTTCCGCCGCTTGAAATCGCCTATGTGGGCGAGCGCTTGGCGGGGGTCGACGAGGTTGGGCGTGGGCCGTTAATCGGTAGCGTCGTGGCTGCGGCGGTGATTCTGGACCCAGCACGCCCCATTGACGGTCTGACTGACTCTAAAAAGCTCACCGCCCGTAAGCGTGAAGCGTTAGACGTGCTGATACGCGAACAGGCGTTAGCCTTTGTAGTCGCTGAGGCAAGCGCTGCCGAAGTTGATCAGTTCAATATTTACCACGCCACGCACTTGGCAATGCGTCGTGCGATTGATGGTTTAGCCCCTGCGGCCGAGTACTTGCTGGTGGACGGTAACCGTTTGCCGGGACATAGTTTGCCGGGGCAAGCCGTAGTCAAAGGCGATGCGCGCCATCCCGCCATTGCTGCGGCGTCGATTCTTGCCAAGGTCGCGCGCGATGCCCAGATGGTTACGCTGGATATGCGCTATCCTGAGTACGGCTTTGCACGTCACAAAGGCTACCCAACGAAAGAGCATCTTGAGGCGCTATCCGCTCACGGGCCGCTTGAAGAGCACCGCCGAAGCTTCGCCCCCGTTCAGCGCCAATTAGCCCTCATTTAAGTGCTGTCGCTACGTTAAATTAACGTTATTTCATTTCTTTTTACCGAGATTCTACCGAGAGTGTCATGACGGTACCGTTTGTTCATCTACGTTTGCACAGTGAATACTCCCTGGTCGACGGCTTGGTAAAACTTAAGTCGTTGGTCAGCACTACCTTTGATCGCGGTATGCCGGCATTGGCGCTAACCGACGAAACAAATCTGTTCGGCTTGGTGAAGTTTTACAAGGCCGCTCAAGGGGCCGCACTCAAGCCCATTATTGGCAGCGACTTATGGCTCTTTAATCCCCACGATGAGTCACATCCTTACCGTATAACGCTGCTGGCGATGAACGATGTCGGCTATCGCAACCTGACCGAGCTGATCTCCAAGGGCTGGACCCACGGCCAGCGTCAGGGGCGGGCCATTTTGGATAAGCGCTGGGTGCTTGAACAAAGTGAAGGCCTGATTGCGCTTTCCGGTGCGCGGGAGGGCGAAATTGGCCGCCATCTGCTTTCCGACCATGAACGTGAAGCGCGCCAACTGCTAGAAGAGTGGCAGGTTGCCTTTCCGGATCGTTTCTATCTGGAGCTGATTCGTACCGGGCGTCCGCTTGAAGAGGCGTGCGTGCATGCCAGCGTCAAGCTTGCCATCGATACCGGCACGCCAGTGGTGGCTACCAATGACGTACGCTTTCTTGAGCGGGAGGATTTCTGGGCGCATGAAACGCGTGTCGCCATTGGTGAAGGCAAGGCGCTGGACGACCCGCGCCGTGAACGCCGCTACACTGAAGAGCAGTATTTAAAAAGCCCGGACGAGATGGCAGCACTGTTCTCGGATATCCCCGAGGCGCTGGAAAACAGCGTGATGATTGCCGAGCGCTGCAGCGTGGATGTACGTCTGGGTGAGATATTTTTGCCTGAGTTCGAAATCCCCGAGGGAATGACCCTGGATGAGTTTTTCCGCAAGGTCTCCCACGACGGCCTGACGGATCGCCTGAACTTCCTGTTTCCTGTCGAGCGCTACCCGCGCGACAGCGACGAATACAAGGAAATTGACCAGCGTTACCGCGACCGGCTGGAGTTTGAACTCAACGTTATTATTCAGATGGGCTTCCCCGGCTACTTTCTGATCGTCATGGACTTCATTCAGTGGGCCAAGGATAACAACGTACCGGTCGGGCCTGGGCGAGGTTCCGGTGCGGGCTCTCTGGTTGCCTACGCGCAAAAGATCACCGACCTTGACCCCATCGGCTACGACCTGCTGTTTGAGCGCTTTTTGAACCCTGAGCGTGTTTCCATGCCCGACTTTGACGTCGATTTCTGCATGGAAAAACGCGACAAGGTGATCGAGTACGTGGCCGAGCGCTACGGGCGTGACGCGGTATCGCAGATTGTTACCTTCGGCACCATGGCGGCCAAAGCCGTGGTACGCGATGTGGCACGCGCTCAGGGGCGACCGTACTCACTGGGTGACAAGCTCTCCAAGTTGATCCCGTTTGAAGTGGGCATGACGCTTGGCAAGGCGATTGAGCAGGAGGCTGCGCTTAAAGAGTTCATTGCTAACGACGAAGAAGCTGAAGAGATCTGGGAAATGGCCCTCAAGCTTGAGGGCACGACCCGTGGCACCGGCAAGCACGCGGGTGGCGTGGTCATCGCGCCCACCAAGCTGACCGATTTCTCGCCCTTACTGTGCGATGAAAGCGGCAATGGGCTGGTGGTTCAGTTCGATAAAAACGATATCGAAGACGCCGGGCTGGTCAAGTTCGACTTTTTGGGACTGCGTACGCTGACCATTATCGACTGGGCGCTTGAGATGGTCGATAAGGTTCGCGGCGTGAACGGCCAGGAACCGCTGAACATCGATGCGATTCCGTTGGATGATGGCAAAACGTTTGAAATGCTCAAGCGTGCTGAAACTACCGCCGTTTTCCAGCTCGAATCTCGCGGCATGAAGGAGCTGATCAAGCGCCTGCTACCGGATTCGCTGGACGACATGATCGCTCTGGTGGCGCTGTTCCGCCCCGGCCCGCTGCAGTCAGGCATGGTCGATGACTTTATCAACCGTAAGCACGGCCGTGCCGAAGTATCTTATCCACACCCGGATTACCAGCACGAGCTGTTAAAACCGGTGTTGTCGCCTACCTACGGTATTATCCTTTACCAAGAGCAGGTCATGCAGATCGCTCAGGTAATGGCCGGTTATTCGCTGGGCCAGGCCGATATGCTGCGCCGGGCGATGGGTAAGAAAAAGCCCGAAGAGATGGCCAAGCAGCGTTCAGGCTTTATGGAAGGCTGCGCGGCCAATGGGATCGATAAGGATCTTGCCGGTAATATCTTCGACCTGGTGGAAAAGTTCGCCGGTTACGGGTTTAACAAGTCGCACTCTGCCGC
Organism: Halomonas sp. AOP43-D1-4; assembly: GCF_052446175.1. NCBI lineage: Bacteria > Pseudomonadati > Pseudomonadota > Gammaproteobacteria > Oceanospirillales > Halomonadaceae > Halomonas > Halomonas sp. AOP43-D1-4. The sequence continues at coordinate 90,174 of NZ_JBQSVY010000007.1, read as the reverse complement.
CTACGCGCTGGTGTCTTACCAGACTGCATGGCTGAAGGCCCATTATCCAGGACCATTTATGGCCGCGGTTATGTCCACCGAGATGGACAACCTGGATAAGGTAGTGCCGTTAATCGAGGAGTGCCGTAACCTCAAGCTGACCGTTACTCCGCCGGACGTTAACGTAGGCGGCTACAAATTTACCGTGGATACCGAAGGGCGCGTGGTTTACGGCCTGGGGGCGATTCGTGGGGTGGGCGAGGGGCCCATCGGGGCAATTGTCGAGGCGCGCCAGACGGGTGGGCCGTTCACCGACCTGTTCGATTTCTGCCGTCGGCTTGACCCTAAGCGTATGAACAAGCGCACCCTGGAAGCGCTGATTCGCTCAGGGGCGCTGGATAACCTTGGCCCTAACCGGGCCGTGCTGGCGGCTTCTATGGAAGATGCCCTGAAGGCCGCCGCCCAGAACCACACCAACCAGAGCCTGGGCATGCTGGACATGTTCGGCGAGGCTTTTGCTGATGCCGAAGACGAAGCGCTCGACGTCTACACTGAGTACCTCGGTGCGCGAGAATGGACCGACCGCGAGCGCCTTTCAGGTGAAAAAGATACCCTCGGGCTTTATCTTACCGGGCATCCGATTGATGAATATGAGCGTGAATTAAAACGCTTTGTATCAACACGTATTAGCGATTTAAAACCCTCCCGCGAACCTCAGCGGGTGGCCGGGCTGGTGGTTGCGATGCGTACCATGAAGTCCAAACGTGGCGATACCATGGCGTTTATCACCCTGGATGATCGCACCGGGCGTATTGAAGCATCGTTGTTTGGTGAGCTATTCGACCAGTTACGTGGTCAGATAGAGGCTGATCAGGTATTGATTGTTGAAGGCGAAGTTTCCAGTGACGATTTCTCGGGTGGGCTGAGACTGCGTGGAAAAGATGTAACGCCTATGGTCACTGCCCGTATTCGCTATGGCGATGCCGTTGAGCTTGCACTGGACGCCGAGCGTATCAATGGCCGCTTGGTCGAGAGTCTGCGCGATAGCTTAGCGCCCTACCGGGATAATGGCGGTTTGCCGGTGCGGTTGCAGTATCGCCATGCCCAAGCCGTCGGCTGGCTGGAGCTTGCCGGTGAATGGAAAGTCGCGCCCAGTGATGACTTGCTGCTTGCGTTGCGCGATGTGGAAGGGCAGGCGGGGGTTCAGCTACGTTACCGCTAAAACCTGACCGTAAGACGGTTGGGTAGTGTCGTTGAGCAGACCCTGCCTTGCGTGGCAGGGTCAGGATGCGATAATACGTCTATTAGATACTCGTTTCGACAAGGCCTTTTTATAGGCAGCTTACAGGCAGAGCCGATGAATCCCAATTATCTCGATTTTGAACAGCCCATTGCCGAGCTTCAGGCAAAAATTGAGGAGCTACGTTTGGTTAGCTCCGACAGCGTTAATCTCTCCGATGAGATATCCCGGCTGGAGGAGAAAAGTCGTAAGCTGACCGAATCGATCTTCAAGGACTTGACGCCCTGGCAGGTCTCTCAGCTATCGCGTCATCCTCAGCGCCCTTATACGCTCGACTATCTTGAGCATATGTTTAGCGACTTTGACGAGCTACATGGCGACCGTAACTTCGCTGATGACGCTGCCCTGGTAGGCGGCGTTGCGCGCTTGAATGATAAGCCGGTAATGGTGATCGGCCACCAGAAAGGGCGCGATGTTAAAGAGAAGGTGCGCCGTAACTTCGGTATGCCTCGCCCGGAAGGTTATCGTAAAGCGTGTCGTCTGATGGAAATGGCCGAACGCTTCAAAATGCCGATTTTAACCTTTATCGATACCCCCGGTGCTTACCCAGGCATTGACGCGGAAGAGCGTGGCCAGAGTGAAGCGATTGCCTACAACCTGGCGGTCATGTCGCGCCTGAAAACACCGATTATATCAACGGTTGTTGGCGAAGGCGGCTCCGGTGGGGCATTGGCGATCGGCGTATGTGATGAGCTGTACATGCTTCAATACTCCACCTACTCGGTTATTTCGCCAGAAGGCTGTGCGTCTATTCTCTGGAAAAGTGCCGAAAGAGCCTCTGATGCGGCCCAGGCAATGGGGATCACCGCAGAGCGCTTAAAAGAGCTTGGCTTTGTAGATGGGCTGATTAAAGAGCCGCTAGGCGGTGCGCATCGTCATCCGATGACGACGGCGGAGCGTGTGAAAGAGACCATCACCGAGGGCCTTGAGCGCCTTCAGGCACTGGATACCGATGCCCTGCTGGAGCGCCGTTATAAGCGCTTAATGAGCTATGGCGCCCCAACTGCCTAATCAGCTTGAACGCCTGTTAAACGACGCCCTGGTGGAAACCCCACCGGGGCGCTCTATTTGGGTCGCGCTCTCCGGAGGGCTTGATTCCGCATTGCTGCTGACGCTGGCAGCTTCTGTTTGCCGCCAGGCCAATCACCCGCTGCGCGCCATCCATATTCATCACGGCTTGCAGGCCGCCGCCGATGACTTTGAACAGCACTGCCAAGCGCTTTGCAAGCAGCTTGGCGTGCCGCTTAGTGTGGTGCGCGTTACGGTCGACGCCGCCGCTGGCGGTATTGAGGCGGCAGCGCGTCAGGCGCGCTATGCTGCGTTTCATGAGCATGTTCCCACGGGAGACACCGTTTGGCTGGCCCAGCATCAGGATGATCAAGCGGAAACCTTTCTGCTGGCGGCACTGCGGGGAAGCGGTATTCGTGGGTTAGCGGGAATGCCACACTGCCGTCATGCACACGGCCTTACCTTCGTTCGGCCCTGGCTCTCGATTGCCCGGCGCTGCCTGGAGGGGCGAGCCTACCAAATCGGCCTTGAATGGCGCGAAGACCCCACTAATAGCGATGTCACGCTTGATCGTAACCGCCTGCGTCATGACGTGTTGCCTCTTCTCAAAGCGCGCTGGCCCGACATGGCTGGCGCGTTTTCCCATAGCGCTAAGCATGCCGGGGAAGCGGATGCGCTGCTTAGTGAGTATGCCCAAGCGGAGTTGGAGGCGCTTCGCACAGATGCTAACAGCGCCGACCTGGAGTGTATTGATGCCCTCGCGTTGGCCACGCGCTCACGGCCTCGCCAGCGATTGCTGATACGCTCCTGGTGCCAGCAGCGATTATTGCCGACCCCGCCTCAGCGTCGTTTGGAGACGCTGCTTGATCAATTAACGGCCGCACCGGACGCGAGTGTGCACGTCACGTGGCCAGGAGCGGAGGCTCGGGTGTGGCAACAGCGGCTTTATCTAATGGCGCCGCTGGAGCCGCTACCGGCCTGGCAGTGTGCCTGGGATGGCAGGGCAGGGCAGGCAACACCGTTAGGTGCGCTGGAACTCTCGTTGGAGTCCGATACGCCGCTAACGTTGCGCTGGCGCCAGGGAGGAGAAGTGATTGCGCTTGCCGAGCGAGGGCGCCGAGACGTTAAAAGGCTGCTTCAGGAGGCCCAAATTCCCCCATGGGAGCGCGAGCGGCTGGTGATGGTCATGGCGGAAGACACTTGCCTTGGCGTGGTTCAGCCGCCAGCCAGAGTGCTCTGGAAAGCGGCTAACGTAAGGTTTGTCTCGTAGGCGGTGCGCCCGTCTGTCTCTTTTAGCTTTCCTGTATGACGTTCAGCGTGAAGCCTGCGGCATCCATATACGCCTGCTCCTGCTCAATATCGGTGCTGAGTAGCGTTGGTTCATCGCTGGCGGGCAGTGCCAGCGTTAAGCTGTCGGAATCAACACTAATGTTCGGCAAGGGCGGGGCGTTTTCGGGGCGTGAGTGGTTAATCAGTACCGCCAGGCGCAACAATAGGGCAAGCCGTATGCTGTGCGCGTGCTGCGCCTTGGGGAGCGCCTGCCACTCCTTGAGCGGGAATTTACGCCGATGGGCACGCACTAGAAAGGCCAACTGATGCTGCTCCGGGCGTGAAAAGCCCGCCAGGTCAGAGTTTTCCAGCAGGTAAGCGCCATGGCGATGAAACTGGCTATGGGAAATAGCCAAGCCAATTTCGTGTACATGGCTGGCCCACTGCAGATAGTAACGGTGCTCATGGGTAAGCGACCAGGCGTCTTGCACCTGCTTAAACAGACATAGTGCGGTCTCGGCCACGTTATCGGCCTGTCGGGTATCCACGTCGTAAATGCGCTGGAGTACTTCAAGGCTTTTGGAGCGCGTGTCTTCTGCGCTATTGCGTCCGGCCATATCATAGAGCACACCCTCGCGCAGGGCGCCGTCGGCAAAACGCATTTGGTGCAGGTCAAATGCCTCGAAGATAGCGCTTAAAATGGCCACCCCAGCAGGGAAAACTCGTGCGCGGTCAGGCTTTAACCCGTCGAGTTCGACTTTGCACAACTGTTTGCACTTGAGCAGGCGCTCACGCAGTTTTTTGAGCCCGCTGCGCGTAATCACACCTTCAGTGGGTGTGTCACCATAGGCGAGAAGAACGCTAGCCACTGCTTTAATAGTGCCACTGGAGCCTACTGGGTCTTCCCAGCCAAGGCGCAGGTAGGGGCGCTGGATATGGGCAAGTTCTGATAACGCGGCCAGTTCGGCGCGGCGCATGCGCTTTTCACTCATCTCGCCGTCAGGAAAGTAGCGGCTGGTAAAGGTCACACAGCCCATGCGCAGGCTTTCCAGCGCCTTGGGTTCAAACTTTTCACCAATGATAAATTCTGTTGAGCCGCCACCAATATCGACAATCAAGCGGCGCCCGTTTTCGGCCAAGGCATGAGCCGCCCCTAGATAGATAAGCCGGGCCTCTTCACGGCCCGCAATAATTTCGATGGGGTGACCAAGCTGTGTTTCAGCCCGTTCAATAAACGCCTGGCTATTATGGGCGTCACGCAGGGCGTTAGTGCCCACGATGCGCAGGTTTGCGCTCTCAATATCACTTAAAAACGGCGCGAAGCGGCCCAGGCAGTCCAGGGCGCGCTGAATGGCTGCTTCGTTAAGCTTGCCCTCTTCATCCAGGCCAGCCGCCAGTTGGACTTTTTCACCCAATCGTGCAACGACTTGAAGACGCTCATTTTGATAGTTGGCTACCAGAAGATGAAAACTGTTGGAGCCGAGGTCAATGGCGGCTAGCCGCTGTGGTGCTGCGTTTTCCAGTTCGCTAACAGGAGCGCTAACGGGGGGTGAAATGTCCTTGGGCATGAGCTATCCTTCGTATTGGCTTTGCCAAGGTTGCGGTGCGCTTGAGCTATTGTCAATTGGCAAAGACTTGCGTTTATCGCGGGCCTTGACTACCATCGAACGACAGGTCTGACTCGACCTTGCCTGCTACAAGGCTGATTGCTAGAAATTACCCAAAAAATTACTAGTAATAGCTCTGCTGACAAGAGATCGTTGATAGCGTGTCGATTCAGTTGTCTTGGTTGCCAAGCTTTTCTGGTGCTAGGCTTTCCTAGTTAAGCTTTCTTGGTGCTAGGCTTTCTTGGTATTATCGGGACTTATCGAACGTCGTATTTATTTAATGCTGTACTTACCTTGGCTAAGCACGCGATGATTGTGCTATGTATATTGACTAACTAACGCTTATCCAGCATGTTAACAAGATACTGCTTATCCAGATAGCATCAGCCATATTTCCAAGTCGTCAGATGACCCGCTGATTGGTTCTTTCCTTACGCCAATCAGAACAAACAACTGCATGTACCCTCGAACTGAGCAATAACTCATTGCCTCATTGCACCACTGCCATGAGTTTTCACATGCCCAGCGGCTTACCATCGAGTACGTGCTTTATCGGGACCTGAACGCATCACACGGCGCCTAGCCATATCAGTACGTGCTACGCCTCCTGTCTTATTCTGGCGCCTTGCGCCTAGCTTCCAGAGCAACTTTCTAACACGCCGATGAATCTCACTGAACTCAAGCAAAAAACCGTTCCCGAGCTGCTCGATATCGCCCGCGAAATGGGTATCGATAACCTGGCCCGTTCGCGCAAGCAGGACATCATTTTCGCCATCCTCAAACGACACGCTAAAAGCGGTGAGGACATTTACGGCGACGGTGTACTGGAAATTCTTCAGGATGGCTTTGGCTTCCTGCGTAGCGCCGACAGCTCCTATCTTGCCGGACCGGACGATATCTACGTATCGCCCTCGCAGATTCGCCGTTTTAACCTGCGTAAAGGCGACTCCATTTCCGGCAAAATTCGCCCGCCCAAAGAAGGCGAGCGCTACTTTGCTCTGCTCAAGGTTAGCCAGATCAACTTTGACCGTCCGGAAAATGCCAAGCACAAGATTCTCTTCGAGAACTTAACGCCGCTATTCCCGAATGACCGTTTGCGGATGGAAATCGGTAATGGTTCCACCGAAGATCTAACGGCCCGTATCATCGACCTGACTGCGCCGATTGGTAAAGGTCAGCGTGGCCTACTGGTGTCTCCGCCTAAAGCGGGTAAGACACTGATGCTGCAGAACATCGCCACCTCAATTACGCGCAACAACCCTGAGTGCCATCTGATCGTACTGCTGATCGATGAGCGCCCGGAGGAAGTGACCGAAATGTCGCGTACCGTACGCGGTGAAGTGGTGGCTTCCACCTTTGATGAACCGCCGGCGCGCCACGTTCAGGTCGCTGAAATGGTCATCGAAAAAGCCAAGCGTTTGGTTGAGCACAAAAAAGACGTGGTTATCCTGCTGGATTCGATTACCCGCTTAGCGCGTGCCTACAACACCGTCGTGCCGAGCTCCGGTAAAGTGCTTACCGGTGGTGTCGATGCGCATGCGCTTGAGAAGCCTAAGCGTTTCTTCGGTGCGGCGCGTAATATCGAAGAGGGCGGCAGCTTGACCATTATCGCCACGGCTCTGGTGGATACCGGTTCGAAGATGGATGAAGTCATCTTCGAAGAGTTCAAGGGTACCGGTAATATGGAAGCGCACCTTGATCGCAAGCTGGCGGAAAGGCGCGTTTTCCCGGCAATCAACATTCGTCGCAGCGGCACGCGGCGTGAAGATCTGCTGGCATCTGAGGAAGAGATGCAGCGCATGTGGATTTTGCGCAAGCTGCTCAACCCGATGGAAGACACGGCTGCCACGGAATTCCTGATTGATCGTCTGAAGGATACCAAGACGAATCTTGAGTTCTTTGAAGCGATGAAACGCCGCTAGGATTGATGAGAATTACTATAGCGGCGCAAGCCTAGCGGGGAGTGTGTCTTGAAGTATAACGACTTGCGCGACTTCATCGCGGCGCTGGAAGCGCGCGGTGAACTCAAGCGTATCCAAGCCGAAGTCGATCCTTACCTGGAAATCACCGAGATTTGCGACCGCACGCTGCGTGCCGGTGGCCCGGCACTCTTGTTTGAGAATGTGAAGGGCCATGATATGCCGCTGCTGGGCAATCTTTTCGGTACACCAAAGCGCGTGGCACTAGGAATGGGGCAGGAGTCGGTCGAAGCGCTGCGCGAAGTGGGTAAGCTGTTGGCCTTTTTAAAAGAGCCTGATCCGCCCAAGGGGTTGAAAGACGCCTGGGATAAGCTGCCTATCTTCAAACAAGTGCTTAGTATGGGGCCTAAAACCGTTAAGCGGGCGCCAGTGCAGGAAGTCGTTTTTGAAGATGACGAGGTTGATCTTGATCGCCTGCCTATCCAGCACTGCTGGCCGGGCGATGCGGCGCCTTTGGTCACTTGGCCGCTGGTCATTACCCGCGGCCCGCATAAAAAACGCCAGAATCTGGGGATTTACCGGCAGCAAAAGATTGGCAAGAACCGCTTGATCATGCGCTGGCTCTCCCACCGTGGCGGGGCGCTGGATTTCCAGGAGTTTCAGCAAGCGCATCCTGGCGAGCCTTTCCCGGTTGCCGTAGCGTTGGGTGCTGACCCGGCCACGATCCTGGCGGCCGTGACCCCCGTCCCTGACTCACTCTCCGAATATGCGTTTGCCGGGCTTCTGCGCGGCTCGCGTACCGAGCTTGTTAAGTGCGGCCATTATGACCTTGAGGTGCCTGCCTCCAGTGAGATTATTCTGGAAGGGGTTATCTATCCTGATGATATGGCGCCTGAAGGCCCATACGGTGATCACACTGGCTATTACAACGAGGTGGATCACTTCCCGGTCTTTACGGTAACGCGCATGACCATGCGCCGTGATGCCATTTATCACTCCACCTATACCGGGCGGCCGCCGGATGAGCCTGCCGTTCTCGGGTTGGCGCTTAACGAAGTGTTTGTGCCGATACTCTGCAAGCAGTTTCCTGAAATTGTCGACTTTTACCTGCCGCCTGAAGGCTGTTCGTATCGCATGGCGGTTGTCACCATGAAAAAGCAGTACCCAGGTCACGCCAAGCGCGTGATGATGGGGGTATGGAGCTTTTTACGTCAGTTCATGTACACCAAATTCGTGATTGTGCTGGATGACGACGTTGATGCGCGCAACTGGGAAGACGTGATCTGGGCGATCACCACGCGTATGGACCCGGCGCGAGATACCGTGATGGTTGAGAATACGCCTATCGATTATCTGGATTTCGCCTCGCCTGTCTCTGGCTTGGGTTCCAAAATGGGGCTCGATGCGACCAACAAATGGCCAGGCGAAACAGACCGCGAGTGGGGCACGCCCATCGTGATGGACGAGACGGTCAAAAATCGCGTTGACGAGCGGTGGGAAGAGCTGGGAATCGGTATTCCTCTGCCAGCACAGCGGCATGGCGGTTAAGAAGGCAGTTAAGTTTAGCGGCGCACGTTGATCGATTTTTCATATAGAGGTTTTCATGAGCGCAAGGACGTTAACCTGCCAGGTAACGGCTGTTGAGGATTTAAATCCTGACGTATTTGGCGTGACGCTAAAAGGGCGTGCAGAATCAATGCAGCATGCGCCTGGGCAGTATCTAGAACTTAAATTGGATGACAGCACCTGGGTGCCCTTTTCAATTGCCAGTGCCGAGCAGGGCGATGGCGTCATTGAACTGCATATTCAGCACTGGCCTGAGCGCGATAATTCAGTACGACTTCGAAATCTGCTCCAGGTGGCCAATCAGCTAACGCTGCGCTTGCCCGGCGGTGAATGTGTGGTTGACGCGCAAAGCGAGCGTCCGCTGCTGCTGATTGCTGCTGGTACAGGGTTTTCACAAATGAAAGCGATTGTTGAGGCCACCCTGCGTGACCAGCCTGAGCGGCCAATCTCACTCTGGTGGGCTGCCCGTGAGCATCGCGACCTTTACGCTGAAAGCCTGGCGACTGAGTGGGCGCAGCGCTATCCCAATGTAACGTTTAAAGCGGTCACCGAATTTCCGCTAACTGAGCCTTTGGCAAGCGGCGAGCGTATTCATCACCATCAGGGCCGGGTTGATCTTGTACTGGAGAAAGCGGCGCTGACGTTCAGCGATTATGACGTGTATCTCTCCGGCTCGCCCGGCATGGTATACGCCTGCCTGGATGTGTTGGAAACCAAAGGCGTGGTGAGTGAGCGGGTTTTTTCCGACGTATTTGCTTATGCGCCGCGTGGGTGATTGATCCACGGCGTTAGTCTGTCACTTTTTGGCTATGGCGCTGATTGTTAATCAACAGTTGCCATTTGCCAAGCTTAAGGGCAGGATAAAGATATACCTTTTTTAAAACGATTTTTTGCGGCCCCTTGGCTTGCCAGTCATCAGGAAAAATATGCACACACAAGCGCCTTTCCATACTGCTAACCGCCTGCCTTTTATGGCGGTTAGTGTGTGCATGAGCGTTGTGGCCTATTTTGGATATTGGTTTAGCCACGGTGTGCCCACGGCCGACGGTTAACGTCGCGCTACTAGGCACACCTTCCAGGTTGCCTGCCGAATCTTCAAGCCCCGGTTGGTGACCCCGCCGGGGCTTTTTGCGTTTAACGGCTTTTGCCATAGGAATTTCATTAAGGAGCTGCACCATGATGTATCGCGCTTATAACGTCACTATCGCTACCGGCTATGTGGGCTATGGCTGGCGATTTAGCGACGCGCGGTCGGTGCAAGCTGCCACCTCCGACCGTGCCCGTTTGGGTGGTAACGCCAATCAACGATGTCATGTGATACCGGAGAGTTAATGATGAATGCCCAGGCAAGCCTAGCCCCGATCAAGAATGCTAACGCCAACCCCCTTGGCGACAGTACGCCCAGCCCTGTTAATCACTTACCGACACCCGCCGAGTTACGCCAAAGCGTTGCCGTTGATGCTCGGTTAGGCCAGCAAATTTCTCAACAGCGAGAAGCGGTTCAGAAAATATTAAGTGGCCAGGATAAAAGATTATTGGTGGTGGTAGGCCCCTGTTCTATCCATGACCCGGACGCAGCGCTTGAGTACGCTGACCGTTTGGCGGTGCTAAGTGAGCAGGTGGATGAGCAGATTTTACCGGTAATGCGGGTTTACGTTGAAAAGCCGCGTACGACGGTTGGCTGGAAAGGGCTGGCCTATGACCCTGATTTAGACGGTCGTGGCGATATGCCCAAGGGCATTACCCTCTCTCGTGAATTGATGCATGCCGTTGCCGCCCGAGGCCTACCGGTGGCCACCGAGCTGCTTCAGCCCATGCTCGCGCCTTACCTGGATGACCTTTTAAGTTGGGTCGCGATTGGCGCGCGCACTACAGAGTCGCAGCTGCACCGTGAGCTGGCCAGTGACCTGGCTGCGGCGGTTGGGTTCAAAAATGCCACCAGCGGTGATGTGCAGGTCGCGATTGACGCCATACAAGCTGCCGCTCATGGGCACCAGCGCTTTGCTCAAGACAGTCATGGGCGCCCCATCATGCAGCAAACAGCCGGTAACCCGCATACGCATGTTGTGCTTCGCGGCGGGCATGGCGAGCCGAATTATCAGGCAGCGCATGTTCAGGCGGCGATCAAGGCGCTGCATGAGGCAGGTCAGAACCCACGTTTAATGGTCGACTGTAGCCACGCCAATGCACGTAAAGATCATCGTCGTCAGAATGAAGTAATGCTGGATGTACTGGCCCAGCGGCAGGCGGGCAACGCCAATCTGGTCGCCTTGATGCTTGAAAGCCACCTGTTTGAGGGCAAACAGCCGTTAAACCCTAGTGCACTGCGTTACGGTGTCTCGGTAACCGATGCCTGTGTTGGCTGGGAGGCAACCGAGCGGTTGTTAAAAATGGCCGCAGAGCGATTAAGCGCACATTAAGCGACTCAGGCTTGTTTGCGTTGGTCAGCCCCGTATCATAGAACACTCATTTGGATTGCGAGGTTGGCCATGGTTTTTACCCTTGAGCCGCATGATGTACAACGCTACCGTCGTAAGGCGCGCATGATTAGCTTTGCGATGGCGGGCCAACTGGTCATTTTTGGAATGCTGTTTTCCATGCTGCTGACCTCTGCCTTGGGCAACAGCCTATGGCTCTACGCGCTAGGTATCTTCCTGGGACTTCTAGCCACCAGCGCACTCTTTGCGGTGCTGCGCGAACGGCCCTGGATGACCGAGATGCGCTATGTATGGCAGTTAAAGCAACACCTGTCGCAAATCAGGGGGTATTTACCTACGCTTAGGCGTGCACTTGAAGATGATAATCAAGCCGCGCTTAATATCGTGACCTTTTACCATCAAGGGATAACGCAGCTAGCTGAGCTAAATGGTCGTGAGCCCTCTCAAGACCCCACGTGGCTGGCCGAGAAGCATCACTTGGCGGAAAAACGGGCAGCATTGGGATTGCCGCCCAAGTTTGATACCTTTGATCCACAGGATCTACACGCCTTTAAGCGAAGCTAGTGCATTACACAATAAATCACGCGCGCAGGGAGCCTTGATAGATGACGTTTTTTACCCCTCTTCGATTAGCCGCTGTGGGTGCTTGTTTGATGGCACTCACCGGCTGTGCCTCTACGTCTTCACCAGTAGACGAGTCTGGGACAATGACCGTTAACAGCAGTGCCCCGTTGCTGCCCTCGGTACTTTTTGCTGGAAACGCCGACCAGTACCAGGGCTGGCACTGTCAGCCCGCTGACCAGAATTTAGTGACAGCGACGAATACTAATGACCTACGGCTTTGGTCGCTGCACGGTGCCTGGCAGCTGCCTCAAGCGGTTGTCGCTAACGGGGCTCGCTACCAGGATGGCAGTATCAGTTTTTGGAACCGAGGTAACCAGGCCATGGTGGAAACACCGCGTGGCCAACTGCAGTGCACCCTTGGCGAAGAGCGCAAAGTCCTTACTCGTGCAGAGCGGCCTGGCGTTATGTTTTTTGGGCATGGCAATGAGCCAGGCTGGGTGGTCGCGCTCGCACACGATTCCCCCACGTTAACTCTGGAGCTTAACTACGGCGAGGAGCGTATTGAGCTGCCCTATATGGTGAGCGTGATGGACAACGAAGCGGGCCGAGTGGTGCTTGAAAACGCCCGCGTTGAGCCTTTCTTTCGGGTGCGTATTGAAGCGGGCGCTTGCTTTGACAATATGAGCGGTTTTCCCTTTCCTGCGCGGGTAACGCTCAGCTACGGCGGTGAGCAGTTCAGTGGTTGTGGGCAGGGAATCGCCCCCTAAGCTTTTATTTCAGCGCCTATCAGCCATCACTGCTAGCGGTGCGGTGGCCACCGCTAGCAGTGATATTGAAGCGGGTCAGCGCGCCAATCAGGCGAGATAAAGTCGCTTGCACAAAGCGCCATGGTATCTCCAGCGGCCCTTGCTGCGAGACGCGACAGCATATTTAGCTGCAGCCCACGTGCGCTCTCGATCTGCTCGCTTACATCCACGGGTATCCATGTATCATCCTGCAGCGCTGCGAGGGTGAAGCTGAACGGGTGAAAGCCGGGATAGCCCAGCCGAAGATCGGTAGCAATTAATGTTTCATGTCCCTCAATATTGATGGTGTCATAGCGCAAAAAAGGGCCAGTAAACCACATTAGCCGCTGGCCAAGCGGGCCCGACAACGCACTCTCTTCAAGCGCTATATTGCGGTGAAGCGGTTCCAAACGTGGCTGACGCTTGCCATCAAATACGCTAATCAGACCTTCATAATAGCGATCTTCATTGACCACGGTAGCTCGCCATAGCACCGTGTTAAAAGGGGTTGGTTGAACCAGTAAAGGCGCCTCCTCTAGCCCCATCTCGGCAAGAACCGTTGCCAGCCGGTGCTCAATGTTCAGCTTCGCTCCGGCTGCTAGCAATAAGTAAACACTTGAGACAGCCAGCGCGGCCGTAGCGTACTTTTGTACCTGTTTTGACGCGATGCCTACGATTAAACCAATTAGAAGAGGCAGGGTGTAGAGCGGGTCAATGATAAATACAATCGGCCAGGCGACCGGTGATGTTTCTAGCGGCCAGAAGAGCTGCGTGCCATAGGTGGTCAGAGCATCAAGCAGTGGGTGCGTGATTAGCGTGAGTGTAAAAAACCACCACCAATGGATAAAGGAAATATCTCGTGCAGGGGCAAAACGGTTGCTAAGCAGGGCTAGTAACGTTGCGAGTCCGGTCAGTACAAATAACGAGTGGCTAAACCCACGGTGCTCGGTCACATTAGCGATCGCATCGCCATAGTCCAGCGCTACGTCGAGGTCGGGCAGCGTGCCCAGTAGTGCCCCTATGAGAATGGCTTTACGGCCCAAGCGCCGACCCAGCACCGCACCACCAATCGCAGCGCCCAACGCCGCCTGTGTGATTGAGTCCACTAACGTCTCCTTTGAGATAGCCCTCAAATAGCACTATACAGATTTTTCTTTGAATTCGACCTTGTATAATAAATCTGTCTAATGGTTAGTTAAAGCAGGCCGTCATTTAAACCGGTAGTGGTGTAGGTCGGGCTGAATAATGAGCTTTGACGAGCATTTGGGCATACGCTATCTGATATGCACAAGATTTGCTGGTTAAGACCTATTCTGTTTCCATCCATATAATGGGTATCCGCGTTAACATTCATTCACCGGCCTTAATGAAAAGGAAATAACATGCAGTTTTTACACACGATGGTACGTATCAGCGATCTGGATGCATCGCTTCACTTTTACTGTGACCTGCTGGGCCTTAAAGAAGTACGCCGTAAAGAGAATGAAAAAGGCCGCTTTACGCTGATTTTCCTTGCCGCCCCCGAAGACGAAGAGCGCTCAGCGCAGCTCTCCGCTCCCGAACTTGAATTGACGTATAACTGGGACCCTGAAACCTACACTGGCGGGCGTAATTTTGGTCACCTGGCCTATCGGGTAGACGATATTTACGCGCTTTGTCAAAAGCTCCAGGACGCCGGTGTTACTATTAACCGTCCTCCACGGGATGGACACATGGCATTTGTTAAATCGCCTGACGGTATCTCCATCGAGCTACTGCAAAAGGGCGACACGCTAGCACCTCAAGAGCCATGGGCTTCCATGGAAAACAGCGGCAACTGGTAAAACCTATAAGGTGACAATTATGTCCATGAAGACGTTAACGCTGCGTCATTGCTTGCTGCCCTTGTGTGTATCGGCGGCTTTTCTTTTGAGCGCGTGCAGTAGTTCGCCCGCGCCTCAAGAGAGTCATGAAGCGCCGAGCAGTGCGGAGCTTTCAGGAGCGATAGTGGATCAGCGCTGGGATCTTCTGTTGATCGGAACAGATGAGAAGTTAGCGTTTAATGAAACGCCGTTTTTTGAAATCTCTAGCGATGGAACGATCTCTGGTTATGACGGCTGCAACCGCTTTTCGGGGCAGGTAAGTCTGGGGGAAGGGCACCGTTTCGATGTTAAGCAGCTTGCCAGCACGCGCATGGCTTGTCCCAATATGGAGGATGCCCAGCAGGTAACGAATATGCTGGAAGGTGCTTATCGCTACCTCATTGACCATGACCGGTTGGTCTTTTTTGGCCCAGATAGCCGAGTACTTGGCGGCTGGCGCGAAGGTAACTAAACACGTAGCCATTTACAGTGCCTGCTGATACGCGATGGTCATACCGGTGTGTCGCAGGCCCTTTTATTTTAGGCACACATAAACACAGGGAGTTGAGTTATCGATTCAATCAAAAAGTGAACCGCTCTTCAGCCAGTGTTGAATAATCTATTCACATTGGGGGCATGAATGAAAAAGTTATGCTTGCGAAGCGTTTAAAAATAGCGGTGGAATCAGCAATGTTATGATATCCGTCCCTCGACGCTCTAAAGGGAGTTTAATCTGTGCTGCTGGTGATTATAGCGTTGGCGACGGTAGCATGTGCGTGTGCAAGCACTGAGCGCCACTCTGACGGAGACGGGTCCGCTAAGCCTAGCCCGCGCAGTAGAAACAGCCCCTCCATGGCTAGAACGGCTTGGCGAACCTCTTTACTTGCCATGCTGTCACCATCGAATAGATCCAAAATTGAGCGATAATACTCCCTTGCCGGGCGCGATTTTTCCGGTGATTGAAGCAGGGCTGTCATAAGGTAGGCAGAGCGACGAATAAGGCGGTCATCCTCGGTCAGGGCTTCATCCAGGTAAGCAAGCAATCGCTTATGTTTATGTTCCCAATCGTTTCCCGCCCGTATTTGAACGGCGTGTTGAACGCGGTCGATTTCGCGCTGCAGGACAGCAGCTACCAGGTCATCTTTTGTCGCAAAGCTATAGACCAGCCCCCCTTTACTGATACCTGCTCGTTCGGCCACGGCGTCGAGAGTGAACTGACGTCCGCCGCTCTCCATGATGATGGCATCGGCTGCATCCAGAATGCGATCAAGTGAAATTTCTTTTTTGCGTGCCATAGGGCTCTCTATTGTGTGGAAAGCCGCTCCCTGTGAATGAGTGGAGAGGCAGGTGAATCTCACTTCATTTTACCTCATGCACGCCAAGTTGCGGCGCAAGCCGTTCATGTAGGCGGTTACGTCTATTTCTTTCGTTTCATTTCATTGATCGATTGCAACAAGAAAGCCCACTTTTTATTTTCCGACTGGTCAGTCATAATTTATTTCTTACTCACTCCGTGGCTCCCCAGACGCCGCTTTCGTGCAGGACATTGAAGGATTCAAGCAATGAAAATATCCAGACGTAATTTTCTACTAGGTGCAGGTACCGGTATTGCCGGTGGCGTAATGGGCGGTTTTTTTGGGAGCCACCTATGGTGCTAGGCCTGGATGGCGTCTTGAATCGCAGATTCCCCGTGCGGAGGGGGTGGCAACGTCGGACACCTTACCCGCCGAGGCCGATGTCGTGGTGATCGGCGGTGGCATCGCTGGGCTTTCTACGGCGCTGTTTCTCAACGAGAAGGGGTTAAGTACGGTGGTACTCGAAAAGGGTGTGGTGGCGGGCGAGCAGTCCAGCCGTGCCTTTGGCTGGGTTTACTCCAACAGCTGGGATCTGGGCAAGCTGGAGCTTGCCAACCGTTCGAAGTCGATCTGGCAGGGTTTTGCAGGTCGCTTTGGTGAGGATATAGGCTTTCGCCAGACTGGCAATTTCTCGCTGTTGGCCACCGACGATGAGGTGAGCGCAAGCCGGGAGTGGCTTGCCGAGGCGCGCCATATTCAGCCGCAGACCGATGCGCGACTGGTCACCGGCGCCGAGCTTGGGCGGCTGCTGCCCAATGGCGCGGAGCAATACAAGGCGGTACTTCATCAACCCAGCGACGGCACCGCCGAGCCACGCTACTCGGTTTCGCGAATCGCGCGGGGGGCGATGAATGAAGGGGTGCAGATCGTCTCGCCCTGTGCGGCCCGTACTATCGACCGCCAAGGCGGCAGGATCGTCGGCGTGCATACGGAGAAGGGCTATATCAAGGCTTCCCGGGTAGTGCTGGCAGGTGGCGCCTGGTCGTCGCTGTTTGCCGGCAACCTGGGCGTTCATCTGCCCCAACTGACCATCGCTTCTTCTATGCAGCGCCTGAGCCCAATCGACAATGCCTTGCCCGGCGCCGGTTACGGGCCGGACTTCGCCTGGCGCCAGATGGACACTGGGGAGACCGCAGTAGGCGTGTCGACCAACGTCGCGCCCATCACTACCGACAGCTTTCGCATGCTGCTGGATTTCATGCCGGCGCTGAAGCACTCCGGCGATCTGCTCAAGGTGCGCCTGTCGAGCGACTTCTTTGCCTCGCTCAATATGGCCTCGCGCTGGTCCGCCAACGAGATCACGCCCTTCGAGCAAGTGCGCATGCTCTCGGGCAGTGTGGATAAAAACGAGGTGAACACAGCGCTTGCCAACCTGCGCCGCGCCTATCCGCAGTATGAAAACGCCCAAGTGCGCGAGCGCTGGGCCGGCATGATCGACGCCACGCCAGACTCCACCCAAGTGATTTCAGAAGTACCGGACAACGATGGGCTCTTCGTGATCACCGGATTCTCCGGCAACGGTTTGACCACGGCCCCGGCGTCGGGGGAAATGCTCGCCGAAATGATTGCAGGTGAAGAAACGACCTGCGACCCCTCCATCTATCGTTTCAGCCGCTTCACCGATGGCTCGGAGTACGTCTTCCGCCACTAATGTGTCTAGCAGCTGTTTGAAACACCAACGCCACCCTAAGGTGGCGTTGGTGGTGGGTCGTCGTATCCCGGCGGACCTACAGCGCTTCAATCTTGGTTTTCTGTTCTTGCAGCAGTTTTTTAGCCGACTGGAACTCGGCAAGCTTGCCGCGCTCTTTTTCGACGACGGCATCGGGGGCTTTAGACATAAATCCGGGGTTGCCCAGTTTTTTCTCAATGCCAACCATTAGCTTGTCATGCTTTTCGATCTCTTTATTCAATCGAGCAAGCTCGGTGTCTTTGTCGATTAGATCGGCCATCGGCACCAGAACTTCCATATCGCCTACTAATTGCGTTGCTGAAAGCGGGGCATCGTTGGGGTTTTCAAGCCAGCTCGCGCTTTCCAGTTTGGCCAGCTTGGCCAGGAAATGGCGGTTACTTTCCAGGCGCTTGGCATCTTCCGGCTTGCCTTTGGTTAACAGCACGTCCAGCGGCTTGCCGGGGGCTATATTCATCTCGGCGCGAATGTTACGCACAGCGATAATGACACCTTTCAGCCACTCGATATCGCGGGTGGCCTGCTCGTCGATCTTGCTCTCGTCAGCTTCCGGCCATGCCTGAAGCATCAGCGAGGCGCCTTCGCCCATCAAGGTGCCCGCCAAGGGTGACACGCGCTGCCAGATCTCTTCGGTAATATACGGCATCATCGGATGCGCCAGGCGTAGAATGGTTTCTAGCACGCGCACCAGCGTATGCCGTGTGCCGCGCTTGGCTTCAGCGGAGGCATTTTCGTCCCACAGCACTGGTTTGGAAAGCTCGAGATACCAGTCGCAATACTCATTCCAGACAAACTCGTAGAGCGCTTGCGAGGCGTGGTCAAAGCGGTATTCGTCCATCGCCTTGGTCACCTGGGCTTCGGTCTTCTGCAGCTCGGAAATGATCCAGCGGTCGGCCAGCGACAGTTCCACCTTGCTGCCCTGACCTTGAGAAGCGATGCCGCAATCTTCGCCTTCAGCATTCATGAGCACGTAGCGCGAGGCGTTCCACAGCTTATTGCAGAAGTTGCGGTACCCTTCTAGGCGGTTCATATCAAATTTAATATCGCGCCCAGTGGTGGCCTGCGAGAGGAACGTAAAGCGCAGCGCATCGGTGCCATGGGCTTCAATGCCGTCTTTAAATTCGTCTTTGGTCGCTTTGGCAATCGCCTTGGCTTTTTGCGGCTGCATCATATTGCCGGTGCGCTTTTCAAGCAGTGCATCCAGCGTAATGCCGTCGATAAGATCAATTGGGTCGAGTACGTTGCCCTTGGATTTGGACATCTTCTGGCCCTGCCCATCACGCACCAGGCCGTGGACATACACGGTTTTGAAGGGCACCTGGCCGGTGAACTTCAGCGTCATCATAATCATCCGGGCGACCCAGAAAAAGATGATGTCAAAGCCTGTCACCAACACGCTGGTGGGGTGGAAGGTTTCAAGTTCCGGGGTTTTTTCTGGCCAGCCAAGTGTGCCAAAGGTCCATAAGCCTGAGCTGAACCAGGTGTCCAGCACGTCTTCGTCCTGAGTCAGCGCTATATCAGCGCTCAGGCCGTGCTTCTCTCGGGCTTCGGCCTCGGTGCGGGCAACGTAGACGTTACCTTCGGCGTCATACCACGCCGGAATGCGGTGGCCCCACCATAGCTGGCGGGAAATACACCAATCCTGCAGGTCGCGCATCCATGCAAAATACATGTTTTCGTAGTTCTTGGGTACGAACTGGATGTCGCCTTTTTCCACTGCCTCGATAGCGGGCTTGGCAAGGTTTTCAACCGCCACAAACCACTGGTCAGTCAGCAGCGGCTCAATCACATCACCCGAGCGGTCGCCATAGGGCAGGGTGTTGTTAACGGCTTCGACTTGCTCCAGCAGGCCAAGTGCGTCCATATCGGCGACAATCTGTTTACGCGCTTCAAAACGATCAAGGCCTGCGTACTTGGCGGGCAGGCTAGCGTCTTCTTCCGGCTGGGGCTGGCCTTTAAGGTTGAAGATTTCCGCCTGCTCAAGAATCGTGGCGTCTTTGGAAAAGACGTTGATCAGTAAGTGGTTTTGGCGCTTGCCGACTTCATAGTCATTGAAGTCGTGGGCCGGGGTGATTTTCACACACCCCGAACCTTTCTCCATATCGGCGTGTTCGTCGGTCACTACAGGGATGCGGCGGCCCACCAGCGGTAGCTCAATAAACTTGCCCACCAGCGAGGCGTATCGCGCATCTTCTGGGTTGACTGCAACGCCGGTATCGCCCAGCAGGGTTTCGGGGCGGGTGGTGGCCACCACGACATAATCCTTGCCATCGGCGGTTTTAACGCCGTCGGCCAGCGGATAACGGAAGTGCCAGAAGCTGCCTTGCTGCTCCTTGTTCTCCACTTCCAGGTCGGAAATCGCCGTGTGCAGCGTCGGGTCCCAGTTGACCAGCCGCTTGCCACGATAAACCAGTTTCTCTTCATGCAGGCGCACGAAGACTTCCTGAACGGCTTTATAGAAACCGTCATCCATGGTGAAGCGCTCGCGACTCCAATCAACGCTGGCGCCCATGCGGCGCAGTTGGCGGGTAATGTGCCCGCCAGACTCTTCCTTCCACTCCCAAACCTTATCAATAAACGGATCGCGGCCCAGGTCGTGGCGCGTTTTGCCCTCTTCTGCCGCTATCTTGCGCTCAACCAGCATTTGCGTGGCGATACCGGCGTGGTCGGTACCTACCTGCCACAGCGTATTGTTACCCTGCATTCGCTTCCAGCGCGTCAGGGTATCCATGATGGTGTCCTGGAACGCGTGGCCCATGTGCAGGCTGCCGGTGACGTTGGGCGGCGGAATCATGATGGAGAAAGGCGCGCCCTTACCCGAAGGGGCAAAGCGGTTATCGGCTTCCCAGCGCTGATACCAGCGGGTTTCAATCTGTTCGGGTTGGTAGGTCTTTTCCATGGGGAGTCGGCTCACAACGTGCAAAAAAATGGTGACAAGTATAGCGCGATAAGAGGCAGAGCGTCAGGCCTTTGCCGAGGGGAGATGTAACCCACGCATCGCGATTAAACCCAACACAGGGCCTGGCAACAACCACCAGATAACCACCACGCTCTGGCTTGCCCAAAGGGCGGTTACCAAGGCAATGGAGGGGATGGTCAAACCAAAGCCGATAGCGTTCATCATGGCCAAGGCCGCGCCCAGCCGTTCGGCTGGCGCGTGGGCCGATGCCAGCGCCGAAAACTGTGCTGAATCGGCAATCACGCTAACGCCCCAAACGCCCAGCATCGCCAGCAGTAACCAGGGTGAAAGGCTGCCCAATAGCGGGTAAACCAGGCAAAGTACGCCCGATGTTAATAGCGCCACAAACGCAACGTGGGCGCTACCCGCTTTCCGGCTCCACCGGCCAGCCCACACGCAGCCAGGCAGGCCAAGGGCAATAACGGCAAAGCTTAGCCACGGCTGCAGGCTTGCTGACGCATTGAGCCGCTCAAGCTCGCGGCTAACCAAAAAGGGCACCAGCGCCCAGAATGCATAAAGCTCCCAACAGTGGCCGAAGTAGCCCAGTGCGGCTTTGCGAAACGGGCGCTGCTTGAACGCACCAAGTCCGGCCCAGGGGCGCCCGCTTCCGGCTTTGGCAGGTAGGTGGGGGCCAACGCCTAACCGGAAAACCATCAACGCTGCGACCAGTGCCAACAGCGATGCCAATAGCAGTGGCCATTGCCAGGGCAGGTGCAACGTTAATCCGCGCAGTAAATGGGGCGAGGCGATGCCTAGCGTTAACATGCCGACAAGCCAGCCCAGGGCCGCGCCCGCATGCGAAGGTGTCCAACTCACCACCAGCTTCATGCCCAGCGGGTAGATGCCTGCCAGGCATAGGCCGGTGGCAAAGCGTGCCACTGCCGCCAGCGTTATGCTGTCGGCAACGCCAATAAATGCCGCGTTGATAAGCGCACCGAGCACTGCTGACAGCGCAAACAGATGGCTTGCCCGCATGCGGTCGGCAAGGCCGGTAATGGCGATTAGTAGCGTACCGGTGATAAACCCGGCCTGCACCGCGATGGTCAGTAAACCGAGATCACCTTCACTAAGACCCTCCGCCTCCTGCAATGCCAAGCCAACGCCATTAACGCTAAACCACAGCGAGGTGCCAAACAGCTGAGCGAGGACGATAACTGCCAGTGGGTAGCGGGTTAGCCTGGAGGAGGTCTGCATTAGTACTCTCGTGCGTTGAGTTATTGTTGTTAAAACTGAGTATCCAAAAAGAACTACTCCTGTTCGCTCGATAAGCGAGCCCGAGCGCTTTCAATAGATTGATGCAGTTTGGCCTGCAAGGCCTCGCGGGATGGTAGGACGGTCAGGTATTCCGCCACGTGAATACCGCTGTTATCTAGCTCCAGCAGTTCAATCTGTTCCTGTTGCTTACCGGCACAGAGAATGATTCCTAGCGGCGGATTTTCATCAGCTTCTTGCTCATGTTTAGCCAGCCAGCGCAGATAAAGCTCCATCTGGCCTTTAAATTCAGCCTTGAAGCGCCCCAGTTTAAGGTCGATCGCTACCAACCGCTTAAGCTTGCGGTTGTAAAACAGCAAATCAATGTAGAAATCCTCGTCATCAATCTGAATGCGCTTTTGGCGCGCCACAAACGTAAATCCTGCGCCCAGCTCCAGAAGAAACTGCTCAATCTCGCGAAGGATAGCGTCTTCCAGATCTCGCTCCAGGTAACGATCATTTAAGCCGAGAAAATCCAGCACATAAGGATCTTTCAACAGTAGCTGTGGTGAGGGTTGGCCAGCGTTGCGCAGGTTTTGTAACTCATGATGAATGGTTTCATCCGGCTTGCGGGAAATAGCGGTTCGCTCAAATAACATTGACTGGATGCGCTGCTGTAACTGACGGGACGACCAGCCTTCAAGCTGAGATAGCTCGATATAAAAATCGCGCTTGAGCGAATCGTCGAGATAAATCAGGCTTTTTATATGGGTCCAGCTTAACTGTCTCCGCAGTGCGGAGACTTTCTTCTCTTCAGGAAATGTCTCGGCGAAGCGGATCATATGGCGTAGATTCTTTGCCGAAAATCCACGGCCGTACTCACTCGTTAATTGTCTCCCCAGTGAAGAGACAATTTGCTCACCATAACCGGCCCGCTCTTGCCTCAGAATTTCCCGATGAATGCGGTTGCCTAATTGCCAATAGAGAAGCGTTAATTCAGCATTGACGGATATTGCTGCCCGCTCTCTTGCTATGTCGATTAATTGGCGAAGCTCAGGCAGGAGTATTGAATCCTGAGTTGAGGGCTGGCTCATATCGTTTGATCCTTTCGATCAACAAGACCTGAATTATGTTCTTCGGGGGTTGATTGGGCGCTTTCGCGGAGCTCTGGCATTACCCAAGCTTATGCGGCACCACTTCGTGGCCCAGTTCTTTATAGCGCTGCCAGCAGGCGCGTTTGGCGACCAGAACGTGTTGATGCTGGTTGATAATTTCGGCAACGCGCGCATAGCGCTCAACGCCATCAGGAATATCGGGGTGCAGATTGAGAAGCGCGGTTTCTGCTTTGGGCGTAGGCAGGGTTTGCCAGCCCAGCGTTATCGGTACGCTGGCCGCCATTTCACTGTCTTCAAGCGCGTGGGGCAGGTAGGCGTCTTCGCGAAAATTCCACAGGGCTGCGTCAGCCTGCTCGGCCAAGGCCTTGTCTTCGCAGTGAAGGTGTAGCCGGTAACCCTTACGCCAAATGGTTTCGGCCAGCTTACAGGCGAATGCCAAACGCGCTTCCAGGGTGGTATCCGGGAGGATATAAAAATCGATGCGCGCCATAGCGGCTCCAGCTCTTTCAAAACGCGTTTAAAACAGTGCCGCCGCCAGGGCTGGCGGCGGAGGGAGGCATTACACCAACCGGGTGAGCCAGCCGTGTTTGTCTTCACTGCGCCCGTACTGCACGTCGAGCAGCTTTTTACGAATGCGCATGGCCACTTCGTTGCCACCGTCGCCGTTCAGGCGAATACGCTCATTTTCCGTCACCAGCTCGCCCACCGGAGTGATGACTGCCGCGGTTCCGCAGGCGAACACTTCGGTAATCTCGCCGGACGCCGCGCTTTCGCGCCACTCGTCAATGCTGATTGGGCGCTCTTCGGGGGTTAAACCTTCGTCTTTCGCAAGTGTGAGCACCGAGTTGCGGGTAACGCCTTCCAGAATGGTGTCGGTTAAGCGTGGCGTCACCAAGCGTCCATCCTTGAAAACAAAGAACAGGTTCATGCCGCCCAGCTCTTCAACCCATTTGCTTTCCTCAGCGTCAAGGAAGGCCACTTGGCCACAGCCGTGAGCTTCGGCCTCTTTTTGCGCGGCCAATGAGGCTGCGTAGTTACCGCCGCACTTGGCAAAGCCGGTGCCGCCTGGGGCTGCCCGTTTGTAGTGCGAGGAGAGCCAAATGGAAACCGGGCTGATGCCGCCTTTAAAGTAAGACGCTGCCGGAGAAGCGATCACGTAGTAGTCGACTTCGTGAGCCGGGCGTACGCCTAAAAAGGCTTCTGAAGCGATCATGAACGGGCGAAGGTAAAGGCTGCATTCGTCGGCATCGCTTGACGGCGTGGGCACCCAGGTCGTGTCCTGAGCCAGCAGCGCCTTGATGGAGCCAATGAAGTCTTCATCGGAGAGTTCTGGCAGTGCCAGGCGGCGGGCGCTGCGGCGGAAGCGCTCGGCGTTTTTCTCCGGGCGGAAGGTCCAGACCGAGCCATCGGCATGGCGGTAGGCTTTGATGCCTTCAAAAATTTCCTGGCCGTAATGCAGGACCGATGCGGCCGGGTCGAGCGTCAGCGGGCCGTAGGGGCGTACCTGATGGCCGTGCCAGTCGGCATCGACCGTCCAGCGGATATTGACCATGTGGTCGGTGAAGTGCTTGCCAAAACCTGGGTTGGTCAGGATGTTGTCACGAATGCTGTCGGCCGTTGGCTGATTGGACGGCAGGATTTCAAAACGAGTCGTAGAGCTAGTGGGCACGGCGTGTTTTCTCCGCTAGAGCCAGGCCCCGAAGGGCGATATAAGCGTGTCGTTAGCGTAGCGCGTGCCATAAACGATAGAGCACACGCTAATACTTCCAGATTTAACGGTTGTGGCACTCAAAGGCAACCATTGAGCGCACGATCCGTGCGATTAGTTGGCGCTGATTTCTACCTGGCCGTCGGCTTCACGGTCTAGCAGGTACTGGGAAAGCAGGCCAACCGGGCGGCCGGTGGCGCCTTTCTGTTTGCCCGAGTGCCAGGCGGTACCGGCGATATCCAGGTGCGCCCATGGGAAATGATCGGCAAAGCGCGATAAAAAGCACGCGGCGGTAATCGTACCTGCCGGGCGCCCGCCAATATTGGCCAGGTCGGCAAAGTTGGATTCCAACTGCTCCTGGTACTCATCCCACAAGGGTAAATGCCAGGCGCGGTCCCAGGAGGCTTCACCGGCTTCCAGCAAATCGAGCGCCAGGTCGTCATCGTTGGAGAGCAGGCCCGTCGCGTGGTGGCCCAGGCCAACAATTACCGCGCCTGTTAGCGTGGCGATATCGACAACGCTTGCTGGTTTAAAGCGCTCGGCGTAGGTCAGTGCGTCGCACAGTACCAAGCGGCCTTCGGCATCAGTATTAAGCACTTCAACCGTTAGACCTTTCAGCGTTTTAATAATATCGCCAGGCTTGGTGGCAAGGCCATCGGGCATGTTTTCTGCGGCGGCGACAATAAATACCAGGTTGAGCTTGGGCTTGAGCGCAAGCATGGTCTTCACGGTGCCGAATACGCTGGCGGCGCCGCACATGTCGAATTTCATTTCGTCCATGCCTTCGCCGGGTTTCAGCGAAATGCCGCCGGTATCAAACGTGATCCCTTTGCCTACCAGGACGTGGGGGGCTTCTTCACTCTCCGTCGCACCGTTGTACTTCATGACAATCAAGCGCGTAGGTTCGTGGCTGCCACGGCCAACCGACAGTAGTGAGCCAGCGCCGAGGGCATCCAGCGCCTCTTCGTCGAGAATGTCCACCTCTAACGCGCCGTTGGACGTCTTGCCCAACTGCTCGGCCTGTTGGGCCAGGTAGCTTGGCGTGCACACATTGCCCGGTAAATTGCCCAACGTGCGGGCGTAGTTGATGCCTTGGCCAATCGCTGTGCCAATCTGGGCGCCTTGTTGGGTAAGCGTCGCGTTTTCAGGCTCGCTAAACAGCGTGAGTGCGTTAAAGCGTGCTAAAGGCGCTGGCTGCGACTTAAACTGGTCAAAGCGGTAAACCGCGCGTTCTGCGGCCTCCAGCACCTTACGCGCTTTCCAGCTGCTGTCGCGGCTTTCAAGAGGAACATCATTAAACGCGATGCTTGCTTCGTCGACGGGCAGCTTGGTCAGCGCCACCATGGCCGCATCCAGCGCTTTTAAAAAGGCGCCTTCCTGGCACTTTTCGCGCTCTCCGAGGCCTACTAACAAAAGCCGTTCTGCGCAAAGCCCCGGCGCGAAAGGAATCATCTGTACGTTGCCAAGAGCAGGATCGAAATCGCCGCGCTCAAGCAACTGACCGATTAAACGTTCACTGGCGTCGTCCAGGCTGGCGGCCGTGGGCAACAAGTCGCTACCTTTAAACATGGGGATGACGAGACAAGCCGTTTCGGTTTTGGCCGGATTGGCGGTCTGAACGGAAAATTCCATAACGTCTCCAACAAGACAAGCATCGAGGGATTCGGGATAATGCCCCGTACTGGGTGTTGGGTTAGTGTACCCAAGCCATGGGCGCATTGCATGGCATCCTGCACGATTAGCCGGAGAGGGCATTGATTTTATTTCGGTACTTAACTCGCGAAGTGTTACTCACCATGTCGGCTGTGGCAGGGATCTTACTGCTGGTCATTATGGGCAGTCGTTTTATTCGTTACTTCTCTGACGCGGCGGAGGGAGATATCCCCGTTACCATTCTGGGTAGCTTGATGGTGTTT
This sequence comes from Halomonas sp. AOP43-D1-4, assembly GCF_052446175.1. Classification (NCBI taxonomy): domain Bacteria; kingdom Pseudomonadati; phylum Pseudomonadota; class Gammaproteobacteria; order Oceanospirillales; family Halomonadaceae; genus Halomonas; species Halomonas sp. AOP43-D1-4. The sequence goes on along the minus strand of NZ_JBQSVY010000007.1, from coordinate 63,967 downwards.
CATCTACCTGGCTTTATGGAACTGGTGCTGCCGCTTGCGTTTTTTCTGGGCATCCTGCTGGCCTATGGCCAAATGTACATGAACAGCGAAATCACCGTAATGGTGGCCTGCGGCATGAGCCCTCTGCAGCTGTTGCGGGTAACGTTGCTGCCCGCCTCGGTAGTGGCGGTGCTGGTGGGCTTTTGTAGCTTGTGGCTAACCCCCGCCGGGGCGTTGCAAACGGCAGCAACGCTTGAAGAGCAGCGCAGCCGGTTGGATGTATCGGTACTGGCGCCCGGGCGATTCCAGGATTTCGGTGGTGGGCGTACCGCTTATATCAGCGATTTCAGCAGCGACGGCACCGAGATGCAGGAGGTGTTGGTTCATGAACGGCCTAATACAGAAAACCCACATAGCTTTGTTACTCGGGCCGGTTCGGGGTATCAGGAAACGCGCGCTGAAACGGGCAGCCGCTTTTTAGTATTGGAAAATGGCGAGCGTTACGGTGTGGTGCCGGGACAGCAGGATGCCCAGCGGCTAACGTTTGAACGCTATACGATGCGCCTGGGGTTAAGTCGCGGCCTTCAGGAGTTTGATTCTATTGAGTACGCTACCACCGCGGCGCTTTGGGATGACCCTAACCCACGCGCCCAGGCGCAGTTTCAGTGGCGTACCGGTTTGCCGTTCATGGTCTTTGTATTAGCGCTCATCGCCCAGCCGCTTTCTCGGGTGAACCCACGCCAGGGCCGGTTTGCCAAGCTACTACCGGCGGTGTTTTTGTATGTGGCTTATTTGAGCTTACTGCTTGCAGCGGTCGATGCGATTGGCAGTGGAAAGCTCTCGCCATTGGTTGGCGTTTGGCCCGTGCATCTCTTGTTTTTAGGCCTCGGTTTGCTGCTTTTGTGGCGCTCACAACGTAAGGGGATGCGCTAATGCTGGCTGATCGTCTGGATCGTTACATCGCTCGCAACGTGCTGGGGGCAATTATCGTTGTGCAGTTCGTCCTGCTGGGGCTGGATATCACCATTGCCTACATTGGCGACCTGAGCGATGTACAAGGGAATTTTACCGCGCTTGATGTGTTTCTCTATCTGCTGATGCGCGTGCCTTGGCGGTTTTATCAATACGCGCCCGTAGCGGTACTGATAGGCGCGCTCATTGGCTTGGGAAGTATGGCTTCCAGCAACGAGCTGACCGTGATGCGTGCTTCAGGTCGTTCGCTGGCGCGCATCGTTTGGGGCGTGATGAAACCGGTGTTGCTGGTGGTTGTGGCCGTGCTACTGGTTGCTGAGTTTGTAAGCCCGCGCACCGAGCAGTTTGCCGAAGCGTGGCGGCTTGAGCAGCGCCAGGGGGAAAGCGCTCAACCCGCCAGCCGTAGCGGCTGGCAGTTTGAAGACGACAGCGTTTACCGATTTGGTGCCATACGGGCCGATGAGGTCGTGCTTGATTTAACCCGCTACCGGTTTGATGGGCGCCGCCTGGTGGAAGCCACCCACGCTGACCGGGCGCACTGGGAAGAGGGCGCCTGGCGGCTTGCAAACATCACCACGACACGTATCTATGATGACCGCACTGAATCCGACTATCAGGCCAGTGCTGTTTGGGAAACACAGATTACGCCGGTGCAGTTAGAGCGGCTGCTGCGCTCGGTCGATAGTCAGGCACCCAGCGAGCTATGGGCGTATTCACGCTACCTTCAAGAGCAAGGCTTAACGGCGGATCAACCGCTGTTGTACTTTTGGCAAAAAGTCTTAATGCCCCTCACCATGGGATCGCTGGTATTGATAGCGGCGTCCTTCGTGTTTGGCCCGCTGCGTACTGTAGCGGCAGGGACTCGCGTCTTTTATGGCGTCGTGACCGGGCTGTCATTTAAATATATGCAGGATCTGCTTGCGCCTGCGTCGACGATCTTTGGGTTTTCGCCCGTATGGGCAGTGCTGGTGCCAACACTCGCCTGCGCTGCTGTTGGGGTTTACTTCCTGCGCCGTAATGGCTGACGTCATGGGCGCTGGTTTAGGTCGCCGCCTGGGGGCTCTGCTCTACGACAGTGTGTTGGTAGTGGCGCTCTGGCTGACCGTAACAATCGTCCATCTGGCTTTTTTTCGACTGGTGTTGGGGCAGCCCGTTGAAGCCGTGGGGGCTTCTGCGCTATCGGTTTGGAGCCTGCGCGCGCTGTTACTGGTCTCCGTCACTTTTTTCTTCTGCTTTTTCTGGTCTCGTAGCGGCATGACGCTGGGTATGCAGGCATGGCACCTGCGCGTGCAAGCACCGAGCGGGCAAAAAATCACCCTTAAGCAAGGCCTTGTTCGCTGTGTCACGGCTTGGCTTTCGCTGGCGGCGCTGGGCATGGGCTATGGGTGGGTGCTTGTCGATAAGCAGCGGCGCAGCTGGCCAGATATCGCCTCTCATACTTGCACGGTAATAGTACCGAAACGCCAGAAAACCTCTGACTAACGAGTGTGCTCATTACGTTAATCAGAGGTTTCCGTGGGCAAAATTCGTATTAGGTGTTTCGCAACTAAATAACTAACAATCTGAATTGAATAATAAAAGCTAAATGCTAAGGGCAATCACTGCTAAAGAGCATCTTTTTTTACTTGCAAAGATATATGCGAATCATTTACATTCACCTCATGTGATTAATGAGGTGTCGCCATGTACGTTTGCGTGTGCAAGGGAGTAACCGATCATCAGATACGTCAGCAGGTGAGCGACGGAGCGCGCAGCTGGCGAGAAGTACGTGAAGCCACCGGCTGTGCGACCCAGTGCGGCAAGTGCGCTTGTATGGCTAAATCGCTAACGCGTGAAGCGGTACAAAATGCCCGTTTGGAAGCCGATATGAGTCTCGCTTACGCCGTATGACGCGAATCACTCTTGTTAGAGTTATCGTTAGCAAATAACTGATTTGTTTGAATTTTTTGATCTCTTCTTTATACTCTCAGAAAGCTGGGAGTATGCCTTTGCGTGGCCTATACTCCTTTGTTAACGTAACTGTTTGATTGCTTAGATGAACTCTCAGCATTACAACGAAAAGGTGACGTCATGAAAGGTGATCCCCAGGTAATTCAGCATCTCAACAAAGCGTTAGGTAACGAGCTTATCGCTATCAATCAGTACTTCTTGCACGCCAAGATGTACAAGGATTGGGGCCTAAAAGCACTCGCCAAATGGGAATATGACGAGTCCATTGAAGAGATGCAGCACGCCGATAAGCTCATTGAGCGCATCCTGTTCCTGGAAGGTATTCCTAATCTTCAGGACTTGGGCAAGCTGCACATTGGCGAAAATGTTAAAGAGATGCTCGAAAGCGATCTGCGTATTGAGCACGACGGCCGTAACGACTACATCGAAGCCATCACGTATTGTGAAAGCGTTAAAGACTACGTTTCACGTGATTTGCTGCGTGACCTGCTCGCCGATGAAGAAGAGCACATTGACCATATCGAAACCGAGTTGAAGTTGATTGAGCAGGTCGGTATTCAGAACTACATGCTGCGCCAAATGCAGCTGGCGGGCGACCACGAGTAAGCGCTAGCCCAGCACTTATTGACGACCGCTCACAAAAATGCCCCCGACAGTGTCGGGGGCATTTTTTTGCCTGTCATGAGTGCTATTGCCTAACGGGCGGGCTTGCTTGACCCCACAAAACTTGAAAGCGATACCGCCAGTACCGAGAGCAGCACCAGCGCCAGCGCAGGAATCAGCACCGCCCAGGGCGCACGCTCAATGTACGGCATACCTTCTGCCAGCACTAACCCCCACTCTGGCGAAGGTGGCCGTGGCCCCAGACCCAAAAAGCCCAGTGCCGCAAGCGCCAGCGCAACCCCAGGTAAGCGCAGCATGGCGTGGCGAAATACCGGGCCAATCACCGCAGGAAGAATATAGCGGCCCATCAAGCGCAGCTGCCCCACTCCTAGAAGGGGCGTTATGCGCACGTGGGGCTGGGCTTTTGCCTCGGCGACCAGCGCTGCTGTATGCGCCGCCAGGGGGGCCCAGGCCACCGCGGTAACCGCAATAACGGCGCCGCTGGTGCTGGGGCCCATCAAACCGGCGACGATAAGACCCGCAATGGTGGGCGGCGTTGCCTTGGTAATCTCTATGGGGCCGGTGGCAAGCTTGGGTGCCAGGCCAATCAAGAGCCCCAATATCAGCGTGAAAAATACTACCGCAACCGCCATGCCAATCGTGGAGAGCGCACCATGGGCCACGCGGGCCAGAATATCGCGCCCAGTGCCGTCCGCCCCTAGCGGCAAGCCAAGGCTGGGTGTTTCCAGGCGCATAAAGGCCGAACTAAACGGGTCGCGGGTAATGCCTGCAATCACTAGCACACATAGCAGAAGAACCGCGACGCTCGGGACGATCCACGCTCGCCGCGATACGCTTTGCTCGGTGTGGGTCACGGGCAGTGCGCCCAGCCTAAATGCCCGGCCGAGCAGCAGCGCGCGGCCAATATTGGCAAGGCTGCCCAGCACAATCGCAATCACCAGCAGAATAAGAATGCCGGTTTGCAGTGCAGGCATGTCCTGGGCTGATGCCGCTCCCAGCGTTGCCCGGCCAAGGCCCGGAATCGAAAACACCTGCTCAACGGCTATCGCACCGCCGGTTAGGCCGACCATGACCATACCCACCTGGGGCATAAGGCTTGGCAGCGTACGGCGCAGAACGGAGAGCGTAATACGGCGATGAGAGAAGCCCGCCACACTCCAGGTGGCCACCCAACGCTCGGTAAAGGTGGCCGAGAGGCCATCGCTGAACAAGCGGCCCAGCAAGCCGCCTGCGGGAAGCCCCAGCGCCAATGCGGGAAGCACCGCGTAGCTCAAGCCGCGCCAGCCATAGGGCGGCAGCCAGTTAAGCCAGGCGGCAAACACTACCAGAAGCAACGAGGCGAGTAGAAACTCCGGCAGGGCCGTTAATGCCGCGCCCACGGTGCCAGGCGAGCGGCTAATCTGGCCACGCAAACCTTGCCGCACCACTGGCAGGCAAATAAGCGTTGCGGTAACCACCGCCACCAGCATAGCAAAGCTCATTAGCAGCAAGGATACCTGTGCGCTTTTTAGCAGGCCGGGCAGCACCGGCGCGCCTGAAATCCATGAGTTACCTGCATCACCCTGCAAAAGCCCCAGCAGCCAGTGCTTCAGCATCTCCAGCGGCCCGGATTCCAGGCCCAACTGAGCACGAATGGCCGCCAGTGCTTCTGGTGTTGCCTCCTGTTCGGCAGAACGCGCCCGCAAGATGCTGAGCGCCGGGTCGCGGCCTGAAAGCCAAGGCAGTAGCCCCACCAGAACCACAACGCCTGCCAGTGTCACTAGGCGTGACAACAGGGGAATAAACGGCTCGATGCGTAAGCGGCGCCACAGGGGCTGTGATGTTGCGTTAATCATGCGTGGCGCGCCTTCAGGACTCGCTATCAGTATCGATAGCGGTTTTTTCGGTGATCAGCATGCGTTCACGCGGGTCGCGTTCGGCGTTGCTAACCCGTGCTGATTCCCCCTGAATGACCCGCTCGTGGAGCATCGGGATCGCCGCATCGGTGCGCAGAATAGCGGCTTCAGCGTCGATAATCGCTTGGCGGCGTGCTTCACCGGTGGGCTGCTGTGAAGCGTTGGCAAGCGCCTCATCAACGGCCGGGTCGCAAAGCTGGGCGATATTGAAAGAGCCTTCGCAGGCGAAGTCGCTGTACATGTAGGCCACCGGGTCGCCAGAATCCAGCACAGTGGCACGCGACAGGATAAAGGCATCAAACTCACCGGCTAACGCGTCGGATTCAATATGCGCGTACTCGCGTACTTCCTGCGTCACCTTGAAGCCAGCCTGGGTCAACTGCTGCTCAAGCAGGACGGCGACTTCCGGCAGCTCAGCGCGATCAGTAAAGGTCGCCAGAGTGATTTCGATGCCCTCTGGTGCGGCAGGCGCGGTACGGTCGTCTATTGAGGTGCGGTAGTCGCTTGCCCAGGCCAGTGCCGGACCCAGTAGACCTTCGGCAATATCGGCACGACCTTCGTAAACGGTCTTCACAATGGCCGAGCGATCAATCGCTTCACGCGCGGCCGCTCGCAGGCCGGGGTCCGCCATGGGGCCTGATTGGGTGTTCAAATACAGCGTGTTGGTGCGCGGCATGGGCACTTCGTGCACCAGCGCCTGGTCCAGCAGCGCCACTTGCGATACCGGAATGGCTTCTACCGCATCGGCGGTGCCGGTTCTCAGGGCAGCGGCGCGCGCCGTACCGTCGGAGACATAATCCGCATCGATACCAGCAATGGCGGCGGGCTCGCCCCAGTAATCATCAAACCGGTCAAGCGTGGCGCTGGTGGTGCCATTGATCTCTTTCAAAACAAAAGGGCCGGTGCCTGCTTCGATGGGATTTACTCGGCCATCGTCGCCATAGGCGCTAGCGGCTAGAATCGCCAGCTGCGGGCTGGAAAGCCGGTTGGCAATTAGTGGGTCGGCTTTCTCGGTACGCACCAGCACGGCATTGTCGCCATCGGCTTCAATGGTCATGTTGACGCCGTCCAGAATACGCGGCTTGGGGGCTGCTTGAGTGGCGGCTGTCAGGGAGTTCACGACGTCGTTGGCGGTCAGCTCGGTGCCGTCGTGGAAAACCACACCGTCACGAATCACAAAGCGCCACGTTTGATCGTCCACTTGCTCCCACTCGGTCGCCAGGAACGGCTGCGGGTCACTGTTGGTATCCAGACGAACCAGAGTTTCAGCGTTACTCCAGCGCGATAGTTTAAACGCGTCGTCGGATAACGGACTCAACCCTGAACGCGGCGGCTGAAGCATCGCGACGCTAATTCGCTCGTCGGCGTCTGGTGAGGCAGAGGTTTCATCACGCTGATTATCAAAGCAGCCAGCGAGTAGAAAAGGCGCGGCCAGGACAGCGGGTAACGATAGGCGAAACTTGTGGCGTAGCATTGGGGAGTCTCCATGTCAGGAACAGAAGTAGACGTTAACAACAGCCGCCAAACGTTCGTAAGCAAACGCTTGGACGCCATGTTGGCGAAACGGATTATTCGTCGCGGATAGGTTGTTTATAAGCCCGCTATACAAGCGCCCCCACGTCCGTCGGACGACAGTGCGGGTAAGCGCAGGTAGGCAGTTGAGAGACGGCCTTGATCAAATCAAGCGTGATGGGATGGCGAGGTGTGCGCCAAAGCTCTGTGGTAGGGCGGTCTTCAACAATCCTGCCGTCGTCCATTACCAGGGTGCGCTTGCAAAGGTTGGCGACCACGGATAAATCGTGGGACACCATCAGCAGGCCTGTGCCGTTCTCATCGCAAAGCCGCTTCAGCACGTTAATCACCTGGGCGCGCACCGGCAGGTCAAGCCCGCTAAGCGGCTCGTCGGCCAGTAAAAAGCGCGGGCGGGTAGCGATGGCTCGGGCAATGGCTACCCGCTGCGCCTGGCCGCCAGAAAGCTCATGGGGTTTGCGGTCCAGGAATGAAGTGCCCAACCCCACGTGCTCAAGCGCTTCCTGGGCGCGCTCAATCGGGTCGCACTTCACCTGAAGGCGAATCAGCGGCTCAGCAACCAGTGCGCGCACGCTCATTCGCGGGTCAAGCGAAGAAGCCGGATCCTGGGGAATATACTGAACCGCTTGGCGGTACCAGCGCAGGCGGGCCGTGGACGCGGGGCGCACTACTTTATGTTGGCAGGTAATTGACCCACTATCAGGCGCTTCAATGGCTAGAAGCGAGCGTAGTAGGGTGGTTTTACCCGAGCCGGACAAGCCCACCAGCCCCACACGTTCGCCGGGGTAAAGTGTAAGGTCAACATTGTTGATGATGTGCTTACGCTCACCTGCTCGCCAAAACACCTCACGTGGCAGCGTGACGCTTTTATTAAGCCCGCGTGCCGATATAAATGCTTCTCTACCCACGAGTGCTTCCTGACGACTAAACGGTAGGGGGCTTTGCATCAGGCGCTCTTTAAGTAATCAACGGATAGAGGTTCGGCCACGCTCGTGAACTCGGCTGGCTGTACGCTGTGTGCCGCGGCCACTAACTCTTGAGTAAAGCGGTGTTGTGGGGCAGTAATCAGCGTATCCAGCTCACCGCTTTCAATCATGACGCCGCGCTCGATAACCACCGCGCGTTGGCACAGCTGAGCGGCGGCGTGAAGGTCGTGAGTGATAAACAGCAGAGACGTGGCCGTTTTGCCGGTATGTTCGCGCAGGGCGCGGAGTACCTGCGCCTGGGTGACGACATCCAGTGCGGTCGTAGGCTCATCAGCAACGAGCAACGAGGTTTTACAGGCCATGGCAAGCGCGATACACACGCGCTGGCGTTGACCACCGGAAAGCTCGGCAGGCGTGCGTTTAATCAACCGCTGAGGGTCAGGAAGCCCCATCGCTTCCAGTAACGCAATAACGGCCTGCATGGCCGCTTTACGCGATAAGCCGTGGTGGCGCGTGAAGGGCTCGCGCAGCTGGGAGCCGATAGTCACCAGCGGGTTGAGCGCCGAAAGCGAATCCTGAAACACCATGGATACGCGGGTTTCATTGCGCCGCTGTGCAGCAGGGGTGTGAATAACGTCCTGGCCAAGAAGGCGAATGCTTCCCTGTACCTGAGCATTAGGCGGTAAAAGCCCTAACACCGCTTTCGCGGTAAATGATTTTCCCGACCCCGATGCGCCCAATAGGCATACGCGCTCATCGGCCATCACGTCAAAGGAGAGGCCATCAACCACCGGCTGTTGGTCAATTTGAATGCGCAGATTACGCACGGATAAAACGGGGTCGCTGCACATTGCCAACATCTCAAATCAGGCCATTAAATCGCTATTAATGGTTATGATATAACGTTTTCTATGAGGTCGACAATATGCCGTAATAAAATCCGGGGGCAGAGGAAGAGAGTAATAGAAAGAGAGTAATAGAAAGAGAGTAATAGAAAGAGCAGGTGCGGGAGTGATGAAAAATGTAGCAGAGATGACAAAAGGATAGACACAAAAAAAGCGCTGACGGTGCAGCGCTTAATGCATACCGGGCAGCAGGCTGCCCGGGGGATGGATTTATTTGGAGGAGGCCGCGAGAACGTCTTCGCTAAAGTTCGTGGCAGGCTCATCGACCGTAAAGGTCGCGCGGCTTAAACGACGTACACGCTTCATAAACAGGGCGATGCACACCAGCGTACCCAGTGCCGCCACCACATAGCTCACCTGCAGTGGCAGGCCAAAACCAATCGGCGCATAGGCGATATAGGTAAAGGTAGCCATGGTCATGAAGACCGCCGGAATTGACGTAATCAGGTACGGTTTGCGCGATAGCACCAGATACATCGTGGCGACCCATAGCGCGATCACGGCGGTGGTCTGGTTTGCCCAAGAGAAGTAACGCCACAGTAGCGTGAAGTCCATGTGGGTGAGTGCGTACGACACAACAAACAGAGGTACGGCGATTAGCAGACGCTTAACGATCGGGCGCTGATCAATTTTCAGGTAGTCGGCAATGATCATGCGTGCGCTACGAAACGCGGTGTCGCCAGAAGTGATCGGAAGAACGATAACGCCCAGTACCGCCAGCGTGCCGCCGACGGCGCCAAGCATGGTGGTGGATACTTCGCTTACCACGGCCGCAGGACCGCCCGCTGCCAACACGTTAGAAAGGCTTTGGTCACCGTGGAACAGGCTCATGGCTGCTGCTGCCCAGATCATGGCGATAATGCCTTCGGTGATCATCATGCCGTAAAAGATTTTGCGCCCGTTAGTTTCGTTCTGAGTGGTGCGAGAAATAATGGGCGTTTGCGTGGCATGAAAACCCGAAAGCGCGCCGCAAGAAATCGTTAAGAACAGTAGCGGGAAGATAGGTGCGCCTTCGGGATGCATATTTTGGAACGAAAGCTCAGGAATCGGCGCGCCCGTCACGATCATGCCAATGCCGATACCCGCTGCGCTGAACAATAACAGCGCACCAAAGTAGGGGTAGATGCGGCCGATCACCTTATCAATCGGTAGTAGTGTCGCAATCAGGTAGTAGACAAAAATCGCCATAATAATCAGGGTAAGTGATATCGGCGTCATATTGTCCAGCAGCGCGGCGGGGGAGGTGACAAATACGGTACCCACCAGCAGCAGTAGTAAAATCGCAAAGCCATTAACCACGTGCTTCATGACTTTACCCAGGAACTTGCCCGCCAGTTGAGGCAGGTGAGCGCCGTGGTTGCGAATCGAGATCATGCCCGTTAGATAATCATGCACCGCACCGGCAAAAATACACCCAACTACGATCCAGACGAAGGCGACCGGACCGTAAAGTGCGCCAAGAATAGGGCCAAAAATGGGCCCGACACCGGCAATATTAAGTAGTTGGATAAGCGAGTTACGCGTTGTGTTCATCGGTACGTAGTCGATGTTGTCACGCATACTATAGGCAGGCGTTTGACGCTTGCGATCAGTGACAAAGACCCGTTCAACGAATTTACCGTAGGTAAAATAACCCACGATTAACAGCAGTATCGAGACGATAAAGGTAATCATGTTGGGCACTCAGTGGTCAGGGGATAATGAAAGACGACAGATGAAAAATCAGCTAGGGCGCTGATTAGTTGGCAGAATGTACAGTGTCGTTAAGCAAACCGCTTTAAGACTTTAGTGGCCCACTGAGCGTAATGACACACATCAATATGAAAACGGGCAGCCTTAGGCTGCCCGGTCATCTTCTTGCAAAACGTAAGCGCGTTATGAAGGTGTCACACCGCAGAGCATGCGCGCACCACCGCCACCCAAGTGTGGCTCGTCTTCATACGTGTCGCCGCCCTCATGAATAATCAGGGCGCGGTCTGTTATGTCGTCCATGCTCAGCCGAGGTGCCAGCACGGGCAGGTTCGCTTCCCCATCGTCGTTGACGGTCAGTACCGGCAGGTCACCCAAATGGCCTTCGCCATAAGGACCCTGATGAGTATCGGTATTGTCCGGGTCGTAGTGGCCGCCGGCGGCCTGGGCAGCGGTCATTTCGCCGTCATCGTTTTCGGCCGGTTCGCAGCTGGGGTTCTGGTGCAGGTGGAAACCATAAATACCTGGCTCTAGACTGGTGATGGAGGGCGTCAGTAACACACCTCCGAGTTCGGAGCTTTCAATCGTCACGGTACCGAGCGCATCGTTTACACCTTCGGACGTTACCTCGTGCATATTCACTTCAAGCGATTCGCTCTCATTGGTTTGAGCACTAGCGGTAGTGGCCAGTAGCAGGGCTGCGGCGATACCGGTGAGCGGAGCTGAATAACGCATGGTTCGTTCTCCTTTCCTGTTCCGTGGAAGCCCCCGAAGGGGTGCCTTTACAAGGTAGTTGCCGAGTCCCCATGTTGCCAACGCTGGTTGGCTAGCTTTAACCTAACGTTACGGATGACATCAGCCTGCCCAGCCGCGACAATAGCGCCTCGTTTTTACCCAGGAAGTGCTATGTTGCCGCTTAGAATCCTCTATCAGGATGAGCACCTTGTCGCCGTGCATAAGCCCGCCGGGCTTTTAGTACACCGCTCGGCGCTGGCACGGGGTGAAACGCAGTTTTTGTTGCAGCAGCTGCGTGATCAGATAGGCAAACGCGTTTATCCTGTGCACCGGCTGGACCGGCCGACGTCGGGCGTTATTGTGTTTGCCCTCTCCTCGACTGTCGCCGGGCTTTTAAGCGAAGCGTTTAGTGAACGCCAGGTCGAAAAGCGCTACCTGGCGGTGGTGCGTGGCAAAGCACCTGATGAGGCGCGTCTGGACTATCCGCTACGTGAAGAGGATGGCTCGCGGCCTAAAGCAGAAATGCCTGCGATGCCCGCCATGACCGATATACGCCGCCTGGACAGTGTTGAGCTTCCCGTTCAGGTCGACCGCTACCCAGTAGCCCGTTATTCGCTTATGGAGGCGCGCCCGCTTACCGGGCGCCGCCATCAAATTCGCCGCCATTTATCCCGGCGCGGTTACCCCATCATTGGTGATGCTAAGCACGGTAAAAGCGTCCACAATCGCTTTTTTGCCGACCAACTGAATGCGCCACGCTTGTTGCTGGCGGCTACCCATTTAGCCTTTGATCATCCCGTGCGGGCTAAACGGGTTGCGCTAACCTGTGCCCTGGATGACACCATGACCGCCTTATTCCATCATTTAGGCTGGGCAGGCCACCTGCCGTTGGACAGCGTGCGGACACCGCCGCTGACAGCGCCTTCTGCCCTTCAAACGCTTTAAAAAGAGCTTGCCATGTCTACTACGCCTTCACATCCACCGGTTGCCCCGGCAAGTGCTGTGCCAGCCTCTGCTGGCACGGCTTCTAACGACCATGTTTCTAACGACTATGTTTCTAACGACTCTGCTCCTAACGACTATGAGTTACGGTTTGGCGGTATTCGGCGCCTTTACGGGCAGCGCGCGGCTACCGCGTTTCGCCATGCGCATGTGGTGGTGGTGGGCGTAGGTGGCGTAGGTAGCTGGACAGTGGAGGCGCTAGCGCGCTCAGGTATTGGTAAGCTTACCTTGATCGACCTGGACGATGTGTGTGTCTCCAACGTCAACCGTCAGTTGCACGCGTTGGATGGCACTATCGGTAAACCTAAAGTGGATGTGCTGGCGGAACGCTGTCGCCTGATTGCGCCTGACATCGACATCGTCGCTGACACGGCATTTGTCACCCCCACGAACCTGGCCGAGCGCATTCCCGAGGACGCCGACCATGTAGTGGATGCCATCGACAGCGTTATCGCCAAGGCCGCGCTGATTGCCTGGTGCAAGCGGCGTAAAATCCCGATTACCGTGACCGGTGCCGCCGGTGGGCAAACCGACCCCACACGTATTCAAGTGGCCGACTTAACCCGTACCGAGCACGACCCGCTGTTATCCAAAGTGCGCTCGCGCCTGCGTCGGGATTACAACTTCTCGCGCAACCCCAAGCGGCGCTTCTCGGTCGAGTGTGTTTACTCCGACGAGCAGCTGGTGTATCCCGGTAGCGACGGTGAAGTGTGCCTACAAAAGCCCGGCAGTGGCGATGCCACTCGATTGGACTGCGCCTCGGGCTTCGGCGCGGCCACGTTCGTCACCGGCACGTTCGGCTTTGTCGCAGCCTCCAAAGTGCTCGAACGCCTGGCTAAAAAAGCCAACCAGCCAGCCACTCAGAAGGAAATCCAATGACCGCCCCCGTTCCCGGTATTTACCGCCACTATAAAGGCGCACTTTATGAAGTGGTTGGCACTGCCCACCACAGCGAAACCGAAGAGCCACTGGTGATCTACCGCGCCCTTTATGGTGAGTACGGGCTGTGGGTGCGCCCGCTTGAAATGTTTGCCGAGACCGTTACTAAAGAGGGCCAGACCCAACCACGCTTTGCGCTTGAAAAGGCGTTTTAGAGCACTCTTTGAGCAGAGCAGATGGCTAATTCAGGCTGAAAAGCCGCCGCTTATTCCAGTACGTCACCATCAGGAAGCTATATGTCCTCACCGACGCCGCAACAAACGCTGAAAGACGTATTCGGTTTTGATGACTTTCGCGGCGGCCAGCAGGCCGTGGTCTCCCGGGTGTTAAAGGGCCACTCCACGGCGGCTATCTTCGCCACCGGTGCGGGGAAGTCACTGTGTTACCAGCTGCCCGCGCTGCATCTACCCCATTTAACGCTGGTGGTGTCGCCGCTTTTAGCGCTGATGCAGGACCAGCTGGCCTTTTTAACCCGGCATGGCGTGGCGGCGGCCACTATTGATTCTACCCAGAGCCGCGACACCGTGCGTGATGTGATGGAGCGCGCCAGAAGCGGCGAGTTGAAGATTCTCATGGTGTCGGTGGAGCGGCTCAAGAACGAGCGTTTCCGGAATTTTCTGCGCCAGGTAAATATTTCGCTGTTAGTGGTCGATGAAGCCCACTGCCTGTCTGAATGGGGGCATAACTTTCGCCCGGACTATCTCAAGTTACCCGAGTACCAGCGCGAGTTCGCAATCCCTCAAGTGTTGCTGCTGACCGCCACGGCCACGCCTGCGGTGATCGCCGACATGGGCGAGAAATTCGCCATTGATCCAAACAATGTGATTACCTCCGGCTTCTACCGGCCCAATCTTGAATTACTGGTGCACCCAGTGGCGGGTAGCCGCCAGCAGCATCTGGTTGATTGGCTAAAACCCCAAATGCAGCCGGGCAATGAAGCGCCCAGCATCATTTATGTCACCTTGCAGCAAACTGCTGAACAGGTAGCCAGCGCCTTGGTTGCCCAGGGAATCAACGCTCAGGCGTATCACGCGGGGCTGGATTCATCGCGCCGGGATGAGATTCAGCGCCAGTTTATGAGCGGGGAGTCGCCGTGCATCGTGGCTACCATTGCGTTTGGCATGGGCATCGACAAAGGCAATATTCGCAACGTCGTGCACTTTGACCTGCCCAAATCCATCGAGAACTATAGCCAGGAGATCGGCCGGGCAGGGCGCGATGGCTTACCTTCCACTTGCCTGACCATGGCAGGGCGCGATGGCCTGCGCGTGCTGGAAAACTTTGTGTATGGCGATACGCCGGAATACGTGGGCATTGTGCGCTTGCTTGAGGAGATCGCCGCCGCCGGTGCGACGCCCGAGCGCCAATGGGAAGTGCTGCTCAATGTGTTGTCACGCGATACCAATATTCGCCTGCTGCCGCTGAAAACCCTGCTCGTACGGCTGGAAATGCACGGCATTATTGCACCGCGCTTTGCCTTTCTGGCGGAATACCGGCTGCGTTATCACACTGAGCCCGAGGCGCTGGTCGCGCGCTTTCAAGGCGAACGGGCGATCTTTGTCCGCCTGCTGGTCGACAACATCCCCATCGCTCGCACTTGGGGGAGCGTGGATTTTGAACGGCTACATGCGGCTGGGCAGGCGCAGCAGATTGATGCCTCCCGCGCCCGCGTGATCACCGCTCTTGAGTACTTTCAGGACAAAGGCTGGCTGACGCTGGAAGGCAAACGAATGACCGATGTGTATGACGTTCGCCAGCCGGCATTCAGCCTTGAGAGGCTGGCGAGCCAGCTATATGACGAGTGTTTAGTGCGCGAGCAAAGCGAGATTGAGCGGCTACAAGCGATGCTGGCGCTCTTTGAGTCCGATACATGCCTGACTCGGCGTTTAACCGAGCACTTTGGCGATACCACGTTAAGCGCAAACGACGACAGCCGGTGCGGGCACTGCTCGGTCTGCTATGGGCATCGCGTTCAACTGCCCGCCGCGCCGTCTTTACCGGCACTGGCAGACGCCGATTTCAGCCGTTACACCGCGCCCTTTATTGAGCGCCATACGGCGCAAACGGGCCAGCCTCCCAACAGCCAGCGGCTAGCCCATTTTTTGTGCGGCCTGAGTATGCCGGTGTTTACACCGCTCAAGGCGCGAAGCCTTGATGGCTTTGGCGTATTCGAACAGCGCGCCTACCCTGAAATACGGCAGTGGGCCCTTACCCTTGGCGCTTACCCCTGACGCAGCGTAATGCGGGTGAGTTCTGAAGGCTTGCCTAAGCGCAGTGCAAAGCCAGGCCAGAGGCCGGTACCGTTATTGACGTAAAGCGTCATTCCGTCAACATCGTAAAAGCCCGAGACAAAGCCGTTATTGGCCAAGGCCACAATACGATCAAACCCCCAAATCATGCCGCCGTGGGTGTGGCCGGAAAGCTGCACATCAACCCCAGCGGCAGCTGCCCTGGCGGCATCAAAAGGCTGGTGGTCGAGCAGGATAATCGGCGCGCTAGCGGGGGCGCCTGCGATTGCTTCGTCTACATCCGGTGCAGGCCAGCCGGTGCGCGGCGCCCTTAAATCGGTGATGCCAGCAAGTACCAGGTGGGCGTCGTCTCGTGTGATCACAGCATGTTGATTGGCCAGCGTCTGCATACCAAGTGATTGGTAATGTGCCATCCACTGCTCGTACCCAAAGTAATATTCATGGTTGCCGGGGCTTGCATAAACGCCATCCGGCGCCGAAAGCGCTTGAAGCGGTGCTACATCCATCCGTCGGGTTTCAAGGTCGCCGTCGATCAGGTCGCCGGTAATCACGATTAAATCAGGTGCCAAGGCGTTGGTTTTGGTGACCACTGCTTTAACCCATGGCGCCTCAAATAACCGGCTGATATGCAGGTCGGTTAAATGAATAATTTGATACCCGTCAAACTGCGTGGGCAGCCCTGTAATGGTTACTTCAACCTCCTTCATGGGCGGTACGCGTACTGCCTGGTTGACCCCAAAGGCTGCGATTGCCAGCGCGATGATCCCGATCGCATAACGTAACGAGGCTGGGATTTTAAGTCGCCGCCTTTTTGCTGCCATTAAAAGAAGTGTTACCGCATCAACGATGAGTTGTAACAGCGCCAGGAAAAGAACGGTGCCGAACAGCCAGTTGATCATCAGCACCATACTTCTGGGTACCTCGGGGGAAAACATGCTGCCAAAGGCCAAAAACGTCAGCAGGTGATGCTGTGACACGAGCAGCAGTAACGCGCTAAGGGCAATCTTGACCCATAACGGCCAACGCAGCGGTGCCAGAAAACGGACAATAACCATCAGGCAGGGTATGGCAACGATGAAGTGAAACATCAAAAGGAACTCGTATAAGAGAGTGGGCGTAGTTATATAGATAAACGACTAAATTAGCTATTCATCAAGAAGGTGTGAAAATCGCGTGGTTCAACGCTACGTGCATTCGCTAAGCGCTTTCGATACGTACGTTCGCTAAGTGTTGCCACTAAGTACGTTCATCGGGCAGGCGTCTTTCGCGCCAGTTATCCCACGCGGGAGCTGGACCCACCATGTCAAACAGATGATCCAAAAAGGCGCTTACCTTTCGCGTATGCAGGCGACGCTGTGCGTACAGTACATGAATATCGCGCCTGCCGGGGGCCACCTCGCAGCGCCACGCTTCAAGCACGGGTAGCAGTTTTCCCGAGGCCAATTCATCGGCGATTAGCCAAGTCGGAAACATGACAAGCCCGTGCCCCATGAGCGCTGCTTGTACCAGGCTTTCGGCATCATTGCTACAAAGCGGGCCATCCACCTTGCAGGTCAGCGGTTGGCGCTGTTCGGGGTGGTGGAAGTACCAGCGCTGGCGACCCATTTCACCCTGGTAAAGTAGGCAGCTGTGCTGAGCCAGGTCATCAGGCGTATTCGGCGTGCCTGCATTGTGCAAATAGCTCGGCGCGGCGGCCACCACGTAATTCATCGGGGCCAAGCGGCGTGCCACCAGCGTAGTGTCAGCAAGCTCACCTACGCGAAAGGTGATATCAATGCCCTCGCGTACTGGGTCAGTGAGTTGATCGGTCAGCATTAACTCGACGTTGACCGCCGGGTAGCGCCGCTGAAAGCGATGCAGAATAGGCATGATTTGACGCTGACCAAAGGCGACCGGCGCGTTTAAGCGCAGCACACCGGAAGGCTCAGCATTTGGCGCTGTCAGCGCTTCGGTCGCCAGGTCGAGCTGTTCAAGGATGCCTCGCACGTCTTGATAGTAGCGCTCACCGGCTTCGGTCAGCGTCACTGCCCGCGTGTGCCGATAGAGCAGTTGCTGACCCAACGCTTCTTCCAGGGACGCAATTTGGCGCGAGATAGACGACACCGCGCGATGAAAATGACGAGCCGTGGCGGTAAAGCTGCCGGTCGCGGCAACGCGCTCGAAAACGCGTAATGCATTGAGATCCATTGAGTTGCGCCTACAGCAATAAAGATTTGCGGTTTTTCCAATTGTAGCAACTTTGGCTGCTGTCCAGAATAAGCCTCAACCGATACGAGCCCAGCGTTCGTCGATTTTAGAACTCACTTTGTCAACACTTGCTGGATTGATGCGAGTTATCTCATTTGGATAAGGAGTCAATAATGCGTAAAGGCAACGCGCTTGTCGTAGGCGCGACAGGAATCACTGGCGGTAACCTGGCAAGCTATCTTAATGCCAGCGGCTGGACTGTTTATGGTTTATCACGCCGCGCCACTACCCAGACCGGTGTTATCCCTGTTGCCGTTGATCTGTTGGATCGCGAAGCGACCGAGAAAGCTCTGGCCGATTTACCCATCACGCACGTGTTCTACTGCACCTGGATCAAGCGCGATAGCGAAAAGGCCAATGTCGAGGCCAACAGCGCGATGATGCAGAACCTGCTGGATGCCTTGCAGGGCGCGAAAATTAAGCATGTCTCGCTGGTAACTGGCACCAAGCAGTACCTGGGGTCTTTTGAGAGCTACGGCAGCGGCAAGACCGAAACGCCATTTCGCGAATCCGCGCCGCGCGTACCGGGTGAGAACTTCTACTACGCCCTTGAAGACACCCTGTTCGCCACCGCCGAACGTGACGGCTTCAACTGGAACGTGCACCGCCCACATACCGTGATCGGCTATGCCTTGGGTAACGCCATGAACATGGGCGTGACGCTGGCGGTTTACGCGTCTATCTGCAAAGCAACCGGCAAGCCGTTTACCTTTCCAGGCTCGCAGACTCAGTGGAATTCACTGACCGACCTGACCGATGCGCTGGTGCTAGCGCGTCAACTGGAGTGGGCGGCCACTACCCCGGGGGCGCACAACGAAGCGTTCAACACCGTTAACGGTGACGTTTTCCGCTGGCGCCGGATGTGGCGTGAAATAGGCGAGTTCTTCGAACTGGAGGTGACCGATTGCTCGGAAACGCCGCTGCCGCTGGAAACACAAATGGCCGATAGCGCGCCAATCTGGGCCGACATTGCTGAAAAGCATGACCTTGTTGAAGCCGATGTGACCAAGCTAGCTTCCTGGTGGCACTCTGATGCCGACCTTGGTCGTGAGCTTGAGTGCGTTAACGATGTGACCAAGTCACGCGATTTCGGCTTTGACCACTTCCGCGAAACCCGTGGCGCGTTTTTTGATCTGTTCACCCGCCTGCGCGCAGAACGTATTATTCCTTGAGTCATACCGCTTTCAGAAAAATCGCCACCGGGGTGCCTAATGGCACCCCGTTTTGCATTGCTACCCCTAAGCACATTCTTGGGTGTACTAGATCAAGTGCGGTGATGATAAAGTTTCTTCGTCTTCATGTGGATTTGGCCTGATCTAACAGGCGGCCCACCGGGCTGCTAATCAGCTAGATCATGGGGATGAAGTTAGCCACGTGCGTGGGCCCGAGTTGCTTTGACCGGCCTGATCCCGTGCGCTTATCCGCCGGGCAGCATGCCCGCCGAAGAGGCGTTTTTCGACGCTGATCATATCGTGAGTGGCGCCAGCCAGCTTCGCGTAAAACCTTCAGGGATATTACTGGCGGTTAATGCCCGTTATGACTGCACTATTAAGCGTGGTGGTAATTTGTAGCTACCTTTCTATTAGTGCCTGCTATCAAACACGTAGCGCAGAGTGGTTTCGCTTGCTGGACTCTAATAACCTTAATGAATAAAAACTATTTTTAATATTCTTTTTTGTGTTTATGATGTGCATGTAACGGCTACGCTGTCTTTACGCCTGCCACGCCTACACTCTGCAACAGGCAAATGATCTTTGCCGATGAGGATGCTTCTGATGACTCGATCACGTCGTTTAAACACGTTAGTCGCCGCGCTTACCTTCAGTGTGGCAGGTGGTTTTGCTGCGGTTCAGGCCCAGGCAGATACGCTGCGAGTGGGCATGTCGGGCGGCTATTTCCCGTTTACCTTTGTGGAGCGCGACGAACTCAAGGGCTTTGAGGTCGATGTCATGAACGCGGTGGGGGAGGTCACCGGTGATGATGTCGAGTTTGTAACGGCGAGTTTTTCGGGACTAGCAGGCATGTTGGATTCTGGGCGCATCGACACTATTGCCAACCAGATAACGATAACGCCGGAGCGTGAAGCTAAATATGTGTTTACGGCGCCCTATGTGTATGACGGTGCGCAGGTCGTTGTCCGGAAGGGTAATGATGCTATTAACGGCGTTGAGGATCTTTCCGGTAAATCGGTTGCGGTTAACCTGGGTTCCAACTACGAGCAGTTGTTACGCGAGCTGCCGAACGCCGACGACATTGATATCCGCACCTACGAATCCAACGTAGAGCAGGACGTAGCATTGGGGCGCACCAATGCCTTTATCATGGACCGCGTTAGTGCGACTCAGGTGATTAAGGAGCGCGGTTTGCCGTTGGAACTGGCGGGCCAACCCTTCACCGTTATCGAGAATGCGCTGCCGTTTCGTGACAACGAGGCAGGCAATGCCCAGCGCGACCGTGTGGATGAAGCGTTAACTGAGCTTCGCGATAACGGCACGCTGCGTGAAATTTCCGAAAAATGGTTTGATACCGATATCACGCAGCAGCCGGAATAACCGCTACGCTGTAAACGGAAGCCTGTATTGAACGCGGCCGTGGGTAATCCACGGCCGTTTTGCTTATAAGCGATGCTGACATGCTAAACCTGGATTATATGTGGGGGCTGTTACCGGTCCTTTTAAGCTATGTGCCGCTCACGCTTGAAATGGCGACCCTCGCCATGCTGCTGGCGCTGGTGCTTGCCTGTCTTCTGGCCGTGATTCGCGTGACCCGTGTGCCGGTGTTGAACGGCTTTTCGCTGCTGTTTATCTCGTTTTTCCGCGGCACACCGCTGTTGGTTCAGCTTTTTCTGTTCTATTACGGACTGCCCCAACTGGTGGAGGCGTTGGTGTCGATTAACGGCATAACCGCTGCTGTAATGGGCCTGACGCTGCACTTTTCCGCTTATATGGCTGAGTCTATTCGGGCGGCCATTGTGGGGATTGACCGCAGCCAGACAGAAGCAGCGCTCTCTATCGGCATGACGCAGTCGCAGCTAATGCGGCGTATTATTCTCCCTCAGGCGACCCGTGTGGCGACGCCCACGTTGATGAACTACTTCATTGATATCATCAAGGCGACGTCGCTGGCCTTTACGCTAGGTGTTACGGAGCTGATGGGGGCCACACAAAAAGAGGCCGCCAGTAGCTTTCTCTATCTGGAGGCTTTTTTACTCGCGGCGATGATTTACTGGGTCATAGTGGAAATTCTCTCCTGGGGGCAGCGTCGCCTGGAAATTTACCTGAATAAGGCGTACCAACGATGATCTCGCTTGAGGCCGTTACCAAGCGCTTTGGTAAACAAGATGTATTCACCGACATTGATTTGTCGCTTGAGCGGGGCGAGATTATTGTCATCATTGGCCCTTCAGGCACGGGTAAGTCAACGCTATTACGCTGCATTAACTTTTTAGAGCGACCTGAGTCTGGGCGTATTACCGTCGGCGATGTGCGCGTGGATGCGCAGCAGGCGAGCCGTGCCGATATTTTAAAGCTGCGTCGGCGTACCGCATTTGTCTTTCAAAACTATGGTTTGTTTGCCAACAAAACGGCGCTTGAGAACATCAGCGAGGGCATGATCGTCGTTGATAAAATTCCCAGGGAAAAGGCCCATGCCCGCGCCCGAGAAATTCTTGAGCGGATCGGGCTTTCAGATAAAGCCGATGCTTACCCGGCAGCGCTTTCTGGCGGGCAGCAGCAGCGTATCGGCATTGGCCGCGCCATGGCCGCGAACGCCGATGTCATTCTGTTTGATGAGCCCACGTCATCGCTGGACCCGCAATGGGTGGAGGAAGTGCTGAGCCTGATGAAGCAACTTGCCGCCGAGCAGCAAACCATGATTATCGTTACCCACGAGATGCAGTTTGCGCGTGACGTAGCGGATCGCGTGATATTTATGGATGAAGGGCAAATTATTGAACAAGCACCGCCCGAGGAGCTGTTCACCGCCCCCAAGGACCCGCGCACGCAGCATTTTCTGCGCAAAATCCTTGCCCCAACAGGCCAGCCGCTGCCTTAAAGCGTGCTGCTATTAGTGGTAGCCGCTATCTTTCATGATTACATCACTGGGCTGAAAATGGTGGCAACGTTATCGCCGATGCGGCGTAACAACGAGCGATGAATGACCTGGTCGGGGACCACTTCATTGGCATCGGAAAGCCACGCGTTTTGGCGTTCTCTAATGCTTTTCGCTACGTCGGGGGAGTGCAGTAGAATATTATTCTCGAAATTAAGTTCAAGGCTGCGCCGGTCCATGTTCGCCGAGCCGACTAGCGCCACTGCTTCATCCACCACCAGTGTTTTTGCATGTAAAAGGCCACCACGAAATTCGAATATCTTCACGCCAGCGGCAACAAGCTGCGCGTAATAGGCTTTGCTGATGGCGCCTACCACAAAGGAGTCGTTGCGCTGGGGCAGGATGAGCGTGGTTTGAACGCCGCGCCTGGCGCAGCCAATCAGCGCCGAAAGCAACGAGGCGTCCGGAACAAAGTAGGGGTTCGAAATCACGACTTCATGCTGGGCGCAGTGTAGAAGGCTGGCGAACACATCCGACATGGCGCCTTTAGGTGACAGCGGCCCGGTGCCAAAGGCAATAGCCGCGCTGGCGCTGTTCATGGCTTCCGTGCTGGTTTCTGTGCAGGATGGCGGTACTTCCCAGGCAACATCAAGGTGCTCGTTGGATTCGATCAACCAGTTGGCCGCAAACAGCAACTGGTTTTGCATCACTACTGGCCCCTCGAAACGCAGCATGATATCTACCCACGGCGCATACTTCGCCTTGACACGAAACTCGGGGTCGGCGCAGTTCTGGCTTCCGCAGTAGGTTAGGCGGTTATCCACCACGACGATCTTGCGATGGTTTCTAAGGTCTGCGCGGTTTCCAAGCAGTGCGTCAAGCCCAAAAGAGACCTTCAGCGATACGCACAGTTGAACACCGGCGGCTTTCATTGCGGCCCAGTGCTCTGAACGGGTAAGTGCTCGCGAACCAATACCGTCCACAATGATGCGGCATGTCACGCCACGTTCAGCCGCGCGCTTAACGGCCTCTACAATCTTGAGCCCGTTGTTGTCAGTAAGCCAAATATAAAAGGAGATATGAATGCTCTCCTTGGCGGCATCGAAATCTTCCACCATCGCGTCGATCGCTGCATTGGAGTCGGCGGTTAACATGGCGGTGTTGTGGTTAGTGACGCCGCTATGCGCCAGATGCTCACAGGCGCGAAAGGCGGGCCGAAAACGGTCTGGTACATGCTCCAGAGCCGATGTTTTCCCTATGTTATAGGCTTTTACCAACCGTGTGACGGTGCCAATTGCTTTGCGTCGTGACCGGCGCGATATCCAGGGTTCGCCAAGTAGCAGGTAAGCTATGATGCCTAAACCAGGTAGAAACGAGAGAATCAATATCCATGCGGCTCGGGAGGCGGGCTCTTTGCCCTCTACCGTCAGCACGCGGATCACCAGGGCGACGTAGGCCAGCATATGAGCGGCAAACCAAAGAGAAAAATCCGACATAGTGAGTCCGTCTTTAATAGTGAAGTTGTTCGAGAGTCTGACTATCCCTGAACGCCATAGGGCCTCCATTAGTAGCCACGGGGGCCGTGCGGCTAACGCAGGCCTCAGAGATAAACAAGCTAGCGGATCGGCCGCCAAAGAACGCCGCTGCAAACACCGGTTTTTTATATTTAATAGCAATAATGTAGAAGATGCTGGGCAAAGTCCATGTCGCTTCTTTTGAGAGCGCCTTGTAAACCATTCGGTTGGCCGGCTGATGCAATAAAACATTGACAACGTGTGGCAAGCAAGAATAGTGCGTGATAGACTACGCCATCCTCTCAGACAAGACCCGTGGGCGGGCAGGCAATTTGACTGCCGGTCACACTATTTGACAGAGCTTAAAGGCTTGTCGAATCAATTGGTTGTTAAGGAAAGTCGCGTTATGGGCAGCTTTTAGAGTGAACATGAGCGTGGCGAACACATAGTTAATCCGTTGCCGAATTTGCGGCAACCTTTATTCTCCAAGGAGATACCTGTGGCGAACAGCAAGCAAGCACGCAAGCGCGCCCGCCAGGCCGAGACTCGTCGCGTCCTGAAAGCCAGCCAGCGCAGCATGGTCCGCACCTATATCAAGCGTGTGATCAAAGCGATCAACACCGGCGACCACGGCAAGGCGATGGAAGAGTTCAAGGTAATGCAGCCGGTCGTTGACCGTATTGCTGATAAAGACGTGCTGTCCAAGAAGAAAGCAGCGCGCCTGAAAAGCCGTTTGAACAAGCGTATTAAGGCACTGGCGGCGTAAGCCGGCAGGCGCCATAAAAAAACCGGCTACGGCCGGTTTTTTTGTGTCTGATGGTTTTATCTAATGACTCTATGATGGGTATTGGCCATCCGCGCCTATGGATCCAAAAATGACCTCAAACACGCCGCCGAATGAAACTTCCGCCGCGCCTGGCGCGCCGCCACGCCGTGGGCTAATGCGCTCGGGGCTGGTGGTTAGCTCCATGACCATGCTTTCTCGCGTGATGGGCCTGATCCGTGATGTGGTGGTGGCGACGCTTTTGGGCGCCGGGAATGGTGCGGATGCCTTTTTTGTCGCTTTTAAAATCCCTAATTTTTTGCGGCGCCTGTTTGCTGAAGGTGCCTTTAACCAGGCCTTTGTGCCGGTGCTTTCCGAGTACTCGACCCAGCGCAGTAAGCAGGAAATTCGCGAGCTACTCAACGCCGTAGCCGGTAGTTTAACCGCGTTGCTGGCTTTGATTACCGCGCTTGCGATGCTGTGCGCGCCCTGGCTTATCTGGGTGTTTGCGCCCGGTTTTGGCAGTGACCCCGCCAAGCATGCCTTGACCGCCGATATGCTGCGCCTCACGTTTCCGTATTTGCTGCTGATCTCTCTCACGGCTTTTTCTGGCAGCGTGCTAAATACCTGGAACCGTTTTGCAGTGCCCGCCTTTACGCCGGTTTTGCTCAACCTGTCACTCATTGGCGCCGCGCTCTTTTTAATGCCGTTAATGGATGAGCCCGCCATGGCGCTGGCCTGGGGCGTGCTGATTGCAGGTGCTGCCCAGCTGATTTTTCAGGTGCCGTTTTTAATGCGTTTGGGCCTGATGCCCACGCCTTGGCCGAACTTCGCTCATGAAGGCGTTAAGCGCATTTTAAAGCTGATGGGCCCGGCGCTGTTTGGGGTCTCGGTCTCGCAAATTAACCTGCTGCTGGATACGGTGTTGGCGTCACTGCTGGTGGCGGGCAGTGTCTCCTGGCTTTACTACTCTGACCGCTTGGTAGAGCTGCCGCTCGGCGTCTTTGGTGTGGCGATAGCAACGGTGATATTACCCGCACTTTCCAAGCGCCACGCTGAACAGTCAAAGGCGCATTTTGCCGCCATGCTCGACTGGGCGATCCGGTTAGTGCTTTTGGTGGGCCTGCCTGCCGCACTGGCGTTGGCGGTATTGGCCGAGCCGCTATTGATCACGCTATTTCACTATGGCGCAATGACCGACCACGATATTCAGATGGCCGCGATGAGCCTGCGTGCCTATGCCTTTGGCCTGGTCGCCTTTATGCTGATTAAGGTATTGGCGCCTGGTTTTTTTGCCCGCCAGGACACCAAAACGCCAGTGAAGGTGGGTATTATCGCCATGGTCGCTAATATGGTGTTCAACCTGATGTTGGTTTGGCCGCTTGCCCATGCCGGGTTGGCGCTCGCCACGGCGCTGTCGGCATTTATGAACGCGGGTATGCTGGGAGTATTGCTGTACAGGCAGGGCGTGCTGGTTTTCCAGCCGGGCTGGGGTCGGTACGCGGTGCAACTATTGGGCGGTAGCGGTTTGATGTGTACTGCGCTTTATATGGTGTCGCCAGAGTGGCACGCGTGGCTTGCGTTTAGCCTGTGGCAGCGTGTTGCCTGGGTGGCCGGGCTGGTAGGTTTAGGGGGCGGGATTTATGTTGTCTGGCTTACCGCGCTGGGCCTGCGGCCACGGCATTTTAAAATGCAGAGCTAAACCCTACAGCGGCAATGCGTGGCCGAACGCTTAAAAGTCACGTTGAATCGGCAGAGAGTTAGACATATATCACGGCAGGTTCGCTATAATCAGAGCTTTTTAAGCTTCACCCAAACCCAACAAGGTTTGGGAGCGGCAAATTATTAACGGCTGAGGTGCCATGCGCGTCATTCGAGGACTGCACAATCTGGTAGCGGCACAGCGTGGCTGCGTCGCTACCATTGGAAATTTTGACGGTGTGCATCGTGGCCATCAGGCAATTTTGCAGCAGTGCCGCGAGCACGCTGCGCGCCTAAACGTGCCGCTAACCGTGGTCGTGTTTGAGCCCCAGCCGCGTGAGTATTTTGCCGGTGACCAGGCACCCCCACGGCTAACGCGCTTGCGTGAAAAGGTGCGTCTGTTGGGTCAGTACGGCGCTGAACAGGTGCTGTGCCTGCCGTTTAATAATGCCCTTAGAAGCCTGACCGGGCGCGAATTTATTGATCAGGTGCTGATCGAAGGGCTGGGTGTTAAACATCTGGTCGTTGGTGATGACTTCCGTTTTGGCTGTGACCGCCAGGGTGACTTTACGCTGCTGGCAGCGGTGGGCGAAGAGCAGGGCTTTGGGGTTGAACATACCCGCACCTTTACGGTTGAGAACGAGCGGGTTTCAAGCTCACGTGTGCGTACCTTGCTTGCCAGCGGTAACTTTGCCGCAGCGGCCAATCTGTTAGGGCGGGCGTATTCGCTGGATGGGCGTGTGGTACGTGACCAGCAGCTTGGCCGCACCATTGGTGTGCCCACGGCGAACCTGCCCCTGCTGCCTCAGCCCTTAACGTTGCGCGGTGTCTATGCCGTTGGGGTGACGCTTGAAAACGGCCAACGCTACCACGGAATTGCTAACGTTGGCTTTCGGCCGACGGTTGGCTCCAGGCGGCCCACACTGGAAGTCAACCTGTTTGACTTTGACGGTGACCTCTACGACAAACGCATGACGGTATTTCCCTGTGCGCGGCTTCGTGGGGAAGTGAAATTCGACAACTTTGATGCGCTAAAAGCGCAAATTGAGCGCGATCAGAGCCAGGCACATCGCTACTTTGCGACGGCCGTCACTGACTGTCATAACGCGCTGCCGCTAGCCTCGGCCCCGCTTGGGCGTGAGGCTATGGCCTCCAAGGCTCAGGCTTCCAAGCCCCAGGTTTCCAAGACTCAGGTTTCCAAGACAATTTCTTCTGATCCTTCTTCGGCGGATGACGCTGCCGATGCTAACAACGGCTGACCGAACCATGGACTATAAGCACACGCTAAACTTGCCTGAAACCGACTTTCCTATGCGTGGTATGTTGCCCAAGCAGGAGCCGGGACGCGTTTCACGCTGGCAAGATATGAACCTGTACCAGCGCCTGCGCGAAGCGCGTGCTGGCGCACCGCTGTTTGTACTGCATGATGGCCCTCCCTACGCCAACGGCAGTATCCATATTGGTCACGCCGTTAATAAAATTTTAAAAGATATTATCGTTAAATCGAAATACCTGGCGGGCTTTGATGCGCCTTACGTGCCGGGCTGGGACTGCCATGGCCTGCCCATTGAGCACAAGGTAGAAACCACGCACGGTAAGCACCTGGCGCCTGCAAAAGCGCGTGAGCTATGCCGTGAGTACGCGGGCGCTCAGGTTGAAACACAGCTGGCTGATTTTGTGCGCTTGGGAATTATCGGCGATTGGAATCATCCCTACCGCACCATGGACTACGCCAATGAAGCAGGCGAGATTCGCGCACTGGCCGATATGGTCGAAGCGGGCTACGTCTTTAAGGGCCTGAAGCCGGTTAACTGGTGCTTTGACTGCGGTTCAGCTTTGGCTGAAGCGGAAGTCGAGTATCAAGACAAAAAGTCCGACGCGATTGATGTCGCCTTCCCGGTGGAAGATGCCGATAAGCTGGCCGCTGCGTTTGGCCTGAGCGAGCTGCCCAAACCGGCGGCGGTGGTGATCTGGACCACCACGCCCTGGACGATCCCTGCCAACCAGGCGCTGAACGTTCACCCCGAATTTACCTACGCGTTGGTCGATACCGGCGAGCGCCTGCTGCTGCTAGCCGAAGAACTGGTCGAAAGCTGCCTTGAACGCTTTGGTTTACAAGGCGAGGTCATCGCTACCACTCGCGGTGAAAAGCTAGACCTGATCAACTTCCGCCACCCGTTCTATGATCGCCTGTCGCCAGTTTACCTGGCCGATTACGTCGAGTCAGAAGTGGGCAGCACCGGTATCGTTCACTCCGCGCCTTCTTACGGCCTGGATGACTTTAATACCTGCCGCGCCCACGACATGAGCTTTGACGACATGCTGAACCCGGTACAGGGCAACGGCGTGTACGTTGATGACCTGCCGTTCTTTGGCGGCCAGATGATCTGGAAAGCCAACCCCAACATCGTCGCCAAGCTTGACGAAGTGGGTGCGCTGATGGCGCATAAGCCCATCGTGCACAGCTACATGCACTGCTGGCGCCATAAAACGCCGGTCATCTACCGCGCGACAGCCCAGTGGTTTGTGGGCATGGATATTCAGGGGAAAGACGGTAAAACCCTGCGTGAACGTGCGCTGGAAGGCATCGAGGCGACCCAGTTCACGCCCGCCTGGGGGCAGGCGCGTCTGCACAGCATGATCGCTAACCGCCCGGATTGGTGCATCTCGCGTCAGCGTAACTGGGGTGTGCCGATTCCGTTCTTCCTGCATAAGCAAACCGGCGAGCTGCATCCGCGCACCATTGAGCTGATGGAAGAAGTCGCTAAACGCGTGCAGGAGCAAGGCATTGATGCCTGGTTTAGCCTCGACGCTGCTGAGCTGCTGGGCGCGGAAGCCGCCGAATACGACAAGACGACTGATACGCTGGATGTCTGGTTTGACTCCGGCACCACGCACCGCCATGTGCTGCGTGGTTCGCATCCACATGGCCATGAAAGCGGCCCGCGAGCTGATTTGTATCTGGAAGGCTCTGACCAGCACCGCGGCTGGTTCCACTCGTCGCTACTGACCGGTTCAGCAATTGACGGTCACGCGCCGTATCGTCAGCTATTGACCCACGGCTTTACCGTCGATTCGCAAGGCCGTAAGCAGTCCAAGTCGTTGGGTAATGTCATCGCGCCGCAGTCGGTGATGGACAAGCTAGGTGCCGACATTCTACGTCTCTGGGTGGCCTCGACGGATTACTCCAATGAAATGGCCGTGTCGGATGAGATCCTCAAGCGTACAGCGGACGTGTATCGGCGTATTCGCAACACGTCGCGCTTTCTTTTGGCCAACCTGACCGGCTTTGACCCGGCGCGCGATATGGTGGCTTTTGAGGATATGATCGCTCTGGATCGTTGGGTCGTTGACCGCGCACTGCAGCTCCAGGAGCGCATTCAGAAAGCGTATGAAGAGTACCGCTTCCTGGATGTGTATCAGCAGGTGCATACGTTCTGCGCGCGCGACCTGGGTGGTTTCTATCTGGATATCATCAAGGATCGCCAGTACACCACGCAGGCTGATTCGCTGGCACGCCGCAGCTGTCAGAGCGCGCTCTATCATGTTATCGAGGCGCTTTCGCGTTGGGTCGCTCCGATTCTCTCCTTCACCGCTGAGGAGATTTACGAGCATATCCCGGGCAAACGTGGCGACAGCGTGCTGCTGGAAACCTACTATACCGACCTGAAGCCCCTTGATGCTGACGCCGAGATGGGGCGTGAATACTGGGAAGCAGTGCTAGAGGTCAAGCAGGCGGTGAATAAGCGCTTGGAAGAAGCGCGTAGCGAAGGAGCCATCAAAGGCTCGCTGGACAGCGAAGTCACCCTTTACGTCAGCGACGAACTCAATGTGTTGCTGTCACAACTGGGCGACGAGTTACGCTTTGTGCTGATTACCTCGGAAGCGACCCTCAAGCCGCTAGCGGATGCCGAGGCATCTGCCTATAGCGAGCTAGAAGGGCTCAAAGTAGCGGTGGTCGTCAGTGCGTTTGAGAAGTGCGAACGTAGCTGGGAGCGCCGCCCTGACGTAGGCACGCATCCTGAGCATCCCACGCTGTGCAAGCGTTCGATTCTTAACCTGCCGGATGGCCCGGGTGAGGTGCGTCACTATGCCTGAGTCGGTCTCGTCCAACGCGCGGCCGCCCATGCGCCAGCCGCTGCGCTGGCTGTGGTTGGCCGTTGCCGTGATTGTGCTGGATTTGGCCACCAAGGCGATTGCCAGCAGCCAGCTGGGGTATCTGCAGCCGGTAGAAGTGCTGCCGTTTTTTAACTTCACCTTAATGCATAACACGGGGGCGGCCTTTAGCTTTTTGGCTTCTCACCCTGGTTGGCAGCGCTGGTTTTTTGCGGTCATCGCGATTGGCGCAAGCGTGGGCTTAACCATCTGGCTTTCCCGTGTTAGAGCCGATGAAAAGCTGCTGGCCATTTCGCTTCCGCTGATTATCGGTGGGGCGCTTGGGAACCTCTATGACCGCCTGGTGCATGGCTACGTGGTCGATTTTTTATCGTTTCATGTGGCCGGTTGGTACTATCCCGCCTTTAACGTGGCAGACATCGGGATTACTCTGGGGGCCATTGGGTTGATTTGGGAGTCAGTGATGGGTGACCGGCGGCGCAAAAAAGCCCACTCAACGAAGTAACCCGCGACCTCTAACTCGGTTAGCATTAATCAGGCCCTGGTGGCAGTATGCCAGGGCCTTACCACATAGCGAGCAGTGTAATGAGTGATTACCTGATTGATGAGGGGATGGAAGTGACCCTGCACTTCACCCTGAAACTTGAAGATGGCACGGTAGTGGACTCTACCAAAGAGAAGGCACCGGCCACCTTTCAGTACGGTGACGGCAATTTGCCACCCGGCTTTGAGCACCCGATTAAAGGCATGACAACGGGCGAGACAGGTACTTTTCAGGTCTCTCCCGAGCATGCCTTTGGGCAGCACAATCCGCAAAATATCCAGACGTTAAAGCGCGCTGATTTTGGCGATGAAACGCCTGAAATTGGTATGGTGATGTCGTTTGCCGATAAAGCGGGAACGGAATTGCCTGGTGTGGTCAAAACCATTGAAGGCGACCGCGTCGAGGTGGATTTTAATCATCCGCTGGCGGGACGCACGTTAACCTTTGAGGTTGACGTACTGGATGTAAAACCGGTTACAACGCACTAGTCTTTAGCATTGGCTTTAGCATTAGCCGGGTTCTTATTCACTAAACGGTGCGGTAACGCATCAAGGCACTACTATGCAATCGACGCAAGCACAGCCCATACAGATCAAATTGGCCAATCCGCGTGGTTTTTGTGCCGGCGTGGATCGCGCTATAGACATCGTCAACCGTGCACTGGATGTGTTCGGGCCGCCTATCTATGTGCGCCATGAAGTTGTCCACAACCGCTTTGTGGTGGAAACGCTGCGCGAGCGTGGGGCTGTCTTCGTGGAAGAGCTCGACGAAGTGCCGGATGACGTGATCGTCATTTTCTCTGCGCATGGCGTGTCTCAAGCCGTACAGTCCGATGCTGACCGGCGTGGGCTGAAAGTGTTTGATGCCACTTGCCCGCTGGTCACCAAGGTGCATTTGGAAGTCTTGCGCTACGCCAAGCGGGGGCACGAGTGCGTGCTGATTGGGCATGCAGGCCATCCCGAAGTAGAAGGCACCATGGGGCGCTATGACACGGCGCATGGCGGTCGCATCTATCTAGTCGAAGATGAGCAGGACGTTGCCAGCCTGGAGGTCAAGGATCCTTCCAGCCTTGCCTTTGTGACCCAAACAACGCTGTCGATGGATGACACGGCCAAAGTGATTGACGCACTGCGCGAGAGGTTTCCCGAGATCAGTGGGCCGCGTAAAGATGATATTTGTTACGCCACACAAAACCGCCAGGATGCGGTGCGTGAACTGGCCGCGGACAGTGACTTAGTGCTTGTAGTGGGCAGCCCCAATAGTTCCAACTCTAACCGCCTGCGCGAGCTTTCCGAGCGTATGGGAACACCGGCGTACCTGATAGATAATGCCGACCAGATTGAGTCAACGTGGCTTGAAAACGTCGGCCGCATCGGCGTAACGGCGGGTGCCAGTGCCCCGGAAGTGCTGGTGAAAGGCGTAATTGGCAAGCTTCAGTCATTGGGTGCTTCCATGCCAGAAGAGCTAAAAGGCCGCGAAGAGAGCATTACGTTCTCCATGCCCAAAGAGCTGCGCGAGCAGGTAATCGTCAGCAGTTGATGCACTGCGTATGCGGTGGCTGACGCAGGAGCATCACGTGAGGTTTTCGCTTTATCCTTATCCTTTTCGCGCTGGCGACTCGATAGAGCGTCAGCGCGGTTTTACGCTTCTTGAGCTTGTGGTGGTGATGGGCATTCTCGGTCTTATCGCTGGCATGGCTTACCCTGCCTACACCCGCTACCTGCAAACATCCCTGCGCACGGATGCGCATGCGGGGTTAAGGCAGGCGGCGGCTGAACTAGAGCGCTGTCACGCCCGAACCTACACCTACCAGGAGTGTGAGATGTCCCGCCTGTCACCAAGCGGGCATTATCGCCTTGCCTATTCTGAACGCCAGGACGGTCGCTATGTGCTAAGCGCGTCGACTGAGCGAAAAGATGGCTGTGGCCAGGCCATAACGCTCAGTAGTCAAGGTGAACGCTTGCCCGAGACGTGCTGGTAAGTGCGGCGCCAAGAGGGGGTTACTCTGGTTGAGGTGTTAATTGCCTTGGCCTTGCTGGCGTTTGGGCTGATCGGCATCGCCGCCATTCAGCTAACGTCGCTGCAAAGTGCCGCTTCGGGCTACCAATACTCCGTGGCAAGTGTGGCAGCTCTGGATGCACAGGAGCGCGCCTGGGCGCAGTTGGCGGCGAAACAAAACTGCCGACACCTCGCGCTGGCGGGGCTGGAGAGTGACTGGCAGGCCGAGTGGTTTACGCCTTCACAAGCACCGCTTAACGGTGCAACGGGCACGGTTGATAGCGCTTTTGTATCCGGAGGCTGCCAATTGACCGTCTCCATTACGATGCGTGCACGGCCTTCCAATCAAGCGGCTGACCATTTTGACTACGTGTTTACCTTGCCCTTTATTGAAGCGCGCTATGCTGGCGAGGCGCCTAATGCTCAATAAGCGCCAAGGAGGATTTACGCTGGTTGAAATGATGGTCGCGATGGTGATCGGCGCCATTATTATTTTGGGTGCAGGCCAGCTTTTGTTAACTACTGTGACGACCTTTCAGCGCGTCGAGGCCATCAGTCGCGAGCAGGAAGCGCTTGTGTTTGCCGTTCAATCGCTCACCCGCGACATTCGTAAAGGCGAAGCAGGCCAGTATGAGGTCAATGACTCGCTGGTCGATGCGACCACCTGTGCGTTACGTCATAACAGCCAGCCCTTGATAGAAGGACTTTATAAAGGCAATCACGCATGCGACTCGCTTAGGCTGTTTGAGAAAGACGCCGATGGTATAACAGGGCTTTATCGGATAACGCTCCAATTTGCGGGCGAACGCCAAGCGCCGTTTGTATGGCATGTAATGCAGCGTGATCACGTTATCACGCGTCTCACGTCCCTTCCCGCCACGGAGGGCAGCCCATGAAGCATCAGCAGGGTGCAGCGCTGGTGATCGTTATGGCACTTCTTTCTGCCGCGCTGTTGCTGGGCGTAGCGAGTATGCGAACGGCGTTAGTCGATGAGCGCTTGGCGGGTAATTTTCGGGTTGCCGTTCAGGCCCAAATGCTGGACGAGAGCCTGCTGGCTGTCTTGTCGGACCGCCAGTATGCAGCATCGCGGGATGCCTTCTTGAATCGTTTACTAACGTACCCACCAGGCTTCGATATCGGCGATAAGCGACAGTTGCAGAGCGATGACAGTCAGGCGTTGTTGCCACGCCAAGCGCTCAACGCACTGCTTGAGGCATTGCCAATAGCGCAAGCCGAGGGCCAAAGGCGATTATTTGATGATCTCATCATTGATATTGAGCGGCTGGCGGATCAGCGCGTTGCCATCACGGCCAGAAGCGGTGGTGCGTCTGCCAGTACGCACGCTGTTTTTGTGAGGCAAAGCCCGGAAGAAGCAACGTGGCGGCTGGCAGGATTGCGCTGATGGCATTCGCCACGCGTAAATTCGCGCGTTATGATAGAGCTATTTGCCCAAGAGCCTAAACACAATGAGTCAAACTGCTAAAACCCGTGTCTTAACCGGCATTAAAACTACAGGCACCCCGCACTTAGGCAACTATATTGGGGCCATTAAACCGGCGATTGAAGCAAGTCAGGACCCCAATGTGCAGTCGTTCTATTTTTTGGCGGATTACCACGCGCTAATTAGCTGTCAGGATCCAAAGCGCGTGCAAGCGTCGCGCCTGGAAATTGCCGCTACCTGGCTGGCGCTTGGGCTGGATACCGACAACGCCATTTTTTACCGCCAGTCTGATTTGATTGAAGTTCAAGAACTCTCGTGGATGCTTTCCTGCGTGTGTGCCAAGGGCCTGATGAACCGCGCCCACGCCTACAAAGCCGCCGTGGCTGAGAACGAAGAAGCAGGCGACCAGGACGCGGACAAGGGCATCACCATGGGGCTTTTTGGCTACCCGGTATTGATGGCTGCCGATATCCTGATGTTCAACGCCAAAAAGGTGCCGGTAGGGCGCGACCAGATTCAGCATATCGAAATGGCACGTGATATGGCCGGGCGGTTCAACCACCTCTATAAAGGGCAGTACTTTACGCTGCCCGAAGCGGTGGTGAATGAGAAGGTGGAAGTGTTGAAAGGGCTGGACGGGCGCAAAATGTCCAAAAGCTATAACAATACGATTCCGCTGTTCTCACCCGAGAAAAAGCTTCAAAAGCTGGTGCGTAAAATCAAGACCAACTCGCTTGAGCCCGGCGAGCCGAAAGACCCGGATACCTGCACTCTGTTCCAGATATACTCGGCCTTTGCGACCGAAAGCGAAACGTCTGCTCTGCGTGAACAGTACGCCGCCGGTATTGGCTGGGGCGATGCTAAAAATCAGGTATTTGAGTATATCAATGCGCACCTGAGCGAACCCCGCGAGCGCTACAATGCGCTAATGGATGACCCTGCCCATATTGAAGCGGTGCTGCAAAAAGGTGCTCAGCGTGCTCGGGAGGAGGCCGCGATAACCATGGATAAACTGCGCTCAGCGGTCGGCCTTGGGCGTTTTATCTGATGGATGATTAACGCACACTTTTGAGTGTGAGAAAAGCCAGCCTCAAAGAGGCTGGCTAGCGGTTTTCAATGACTGCCCAACCGTATTACTTCACTACCGGGCAACGCTCGCGGCGCAGTGACTTCATTAGTGTGTCATCGACGTCCAGGTGGCCTTGAACAATGCTGGCGGGTGTCAGCGCCAGCCATTGATTCAGTGAGACATCGCGGTAGTCGCCCTTGTTGAATACGTTGAGAACATACACTGGCTCGTCACCGATATTCTCAATGTAGTGCGCCAGGTTCTTCGGCACATAGCCGACGTCGCCGGGGCCGTAGTTAAAAGTACGCGCATTGCTGACAGCATTGAACACGGTCATGCGCGCCTGGCCAGACAGGTAGTACTGAATTTCATCAGCATCCGGGTGCCAGTGAATTTCTCGCATGCCGCCGGGCTCAAGCTTAATCATCAACATCGCCATGGTCGTGACGTCGAAACTTTTCGAATCGATGATTTTGGTCGCGCCGCCTTGCCATGTGTTTTCAGGAATATCGCCTCCCCGGAACACATATTTGCCTGTCATGTTACCAGCGCCGAGCTCTTCGCGAACCTGCTCAATGGGCGCTGGCTGTGGCTGACGGAAAATATACTTTTCAGACGGCGGGATGTTGTCGAAGGCACTTTCCGGAACACCGAAGTTCTTGGCCAGCACCTCTTTCGGCATATGTGCGAAGAGCTCTGTGACGAGCAGTGTCTCGTTTTCGGAGAAGTTACCGTCATTGAAGATCAGCACGAATTCGGTACCTTCTTCAAGACCCTGAATGGCATGTGGAACGCCTGCGGGGGCAAACCAGAGATCACCTGGCCCGAGATCTTCAACCAGCGTTTGACGGTTTTCGTCAACCAGGTAGAAACGCACGCGGCCTTCCGTTACATAGGCCCATTCGGCTTCTTTATGCCAATGGAGCTCACGAATAACACCAGGGCCAAGGCGCATATTAACGATAGCGAGTTCTTCCAAAGCCGGGCACTCGCGCAGCGTCACTTCCCGCGCCCAGCCGCCGTCTTCAAGACGGTTATGAGCCATGGCGAACGGAAACTTCAGGTTCGGGATCCCGGCATTGTCGGTTTCTGGAGGCAGGAAGATATCTGGGTTCATTTTATCCAGAACAACATTACGTGGGCCTGGGTCGTCAGCGCCCTGGGTTCCGCGAATGGGCTGAGGTACGTCTTTATCAGTCATGGCTTTGCTCCTGTATTTACTTACAACGTATTGGTCAATGTAGTTATTGTTACAGTTGAAGTGGATAACAGCCGGGTGATGCTATTCAGAAATTAAACGAACTCCTCACTCTCCTTCGCGCTATATAACCGTACGGCCAGAGCATCAAACTCCAGGTTCGATATGTCTGCTTTAGAAACGTTATCATTGAACTTTAAAGATAAAGTGGTGTGCTATTTTTCTTAGGTGTTGGGTTCCGGATGATCAAATGAGCTATAGGAGTTATCCTTTGCTGGCAGCCAGAGAGCTTCTACAGCAATTCATCCGGGAGCAGGTTCATGGACATCAAGCTGCATAAGCAGGCGACCACGACACCGAAAATCCGTGCCGAGATCCAGGCAGCACCCGCCAGCATCACGGATAGCGAGTTGGCCCGTCAGTATGGCGTATCCGACTCGACCATACGCCGCTGGCGATACCGCGACGATGTCCATGACCGGCCGCATACACGCCACAACCTGCTGGCCACGCTCACTACCGAGCAGGAAGACGTGCTGATCGCCGCCCGCGAATTCCTTCGTCTCGGCCTGGATGACCTCCTCGTCGTGGCACGTGAGTTCCTGAATCCTCGGTTGTCACGCTCCGGCTTGCACCGCATGCTCAAGCGGCGTGAGGTGCCAACGCTGGCGAACCTGGCACGGCAGGATGCCGGCGATGACGCGAGACCTCGGCACAAGCCGTTCAAGGACTACGAGCCCGGGTACGTGCATATCGACATCAAGCACCTGCCCCAGATGCCTGACGAGCAGCAGAAACGCTACCTGTACGTGGCCATCGATCGGGCAACGCGCTGGGTGTATCTGGAAGTCAGACACAGCCAGTCCGCGAAGGATGCACGGGCGTTCATGAAGCGAGTGGAAGAGAAGAGCCCCTTCAAGATTCAGACAGTGCTGACCGACAACGGTAAGTCCTTCACGGATCGCTTCACAAGGGCCGGTGAACGTAAGCCTAGCGGCCGCCACCCGTTCGACCAGGAGTGCCAGGCCCATGGTATCGACCATCGCCTGATCAAGCCGGGAAGGCCGCAGACGAACGGTGTGGTAGAACGGTTCAACGGCCGCATCAGCGACGTGCTGGCCACTCGACGGTATACCTCAGGCGAGGACCTGGAACAGACGCTAAAGCGGTACTGTTGGCTGTACAATCACCATATCCCGCAGAAGGCGCTGCATCATCAATCACCGATCGCGGCGATGAAGGAGTGGCAGGCCAAGCGACCTGAGTTATTTACCAAACGGGTTGTCAATCACGCGGGACCCGACACTTAGGCACCTGCAAGTCCACTGCCAACCATATCTAGCGGCTTAATAGTCTTGTCGAAGAGTTCGGCACTAACCTTGCCTGAAGCCAAGGCAGCATCACGCAGGCTTGTGCCGTCCGCGATTGCCTTTTCGGCTATGTGCGCTGCATTTTGATAACCGATCACGGGCGATAGAGCCGTTACTAGCATCACACTTCCTGCGACGTATTCTTTGATTTTCTTCTCGTTCAGTTCCGTGCCTTCCACAGAAAACTCACAAAATCTACCGCATCCATCGGCGATAATCCGGGCAGAATGCAAAAAGTTATTGATGATCACAGGCCGCATGGCGTTAAGTTCGAAGTTGCCTTGGCTGCCAGCGACGGAAACAGCTGTATCGTTGCCCATTACCTGGATAGCAATCATGACGATTGCTTCGCACTGGGTTGGATTAACCTTTCCAGGCATGATAGAAGAGCCAGGTTCGTTGGACGGCAAGGTGAGTTCGGCGAAGCCGCAACGCGGTCCAGAAGCCAGCCAGCGCATGTCGTTGGCAATCTTCATTAACGCTACTGCAAGCCCACGAAGTGCTGCATGTGCTCGGACCATTGCATCCAACGAGCCTTGTGCGGTGAACTTGTTAGGTGCTGTAATGAAAGGCTTGAAAGTCAGTTCGGCGATTTTTGCAGCAACGTCGACGGCAAAGCCTTTAGGCGCATTCAGGCCAGTGCCAACGGCCGTTCCACCGACAGCCAGCTCGTAGAGCCCCGAGCGGCTGGCCTCAATGTCAGCAATTGCTGCTCTAATCTGCCCGGCCCAACCGTGCCATTCCTGGCCAACCGTTAAAGGGACAGCATCTTCCAGGTGCGTACGTCCAATTTTTACTACGTCCATCCAGCGGTTGGCTTTGCTCTCAATCGTCTCCACAAGCTTTGTTACTTGGGGCAACAGTACCTCATCAATCGCGAATACTGAGGCGATGTGCATGGCGGTAGGAAATGTATCGTTTGACGACTGGCCCATATTGACGTCGTCGTTTGGAGCAACGGGTTGCTGAGAACCGATGCTACCGCCAAGAAGCTGAATTGCCCGGTTCGAAAGTACCTCATTAACATTCATGTTCGACTGAGTACCAGATCCTGTCTGCCAGACATACAGCGGGAAGTGGGCGTCGAGCTTACCGGTGATCGCCTCATCAGCGGCATGAATGATTGCGTCGCGCTTAGTGTCAGACAATCGACCAGCCGCCGCATTTACCATAGCGCATGCCTTTTTCACGTATCCATAGGCGTGATATACCTCTTTTGGCATTAAATCATCACCAATATTAAAGTGAATCAGCGAGCGCTGAGTCTGGGCACCCCAGTAACGATCCGCCGGCACGTCGACACTTCCCATAGAATCGAATTCAGAACGTGTGCCGTCGGCCTCAATGCCAATGGGGAGATCACGTAAGGCATCTGCTTGATTATTCGTCGTCATAGCTTATTATCCTGTATACAAAGATATAAAAGCGTAGCTGTCGTTGGAATGGGGGGAGACGCTGATGGCGTCATTGAAATATCGTCAGCGACAATGAACTGACAGCCTGCCCCCTATGTGAAGGTAGACTGTCAGTTCGCACTACTTTAATCAGCTTCCACAGGGTTATAGACTGGCCACCACTGAGCCTCACGTACGGCTTCCACAGGGTCCGAAAGATCCTTGGCGCGCACCAGCCCTTGACTCTGAGCAACCCGAATTACTTCCACAGCGACTGCACTGGATGTGGTGCGCAGCTCTGCATTCGATGGTAGAAGCGAAGCGCCGGGCTTATCTTCAGGACCTTGGCCCGCGACCGCTTGCGCGGCAGCAAAAATCATTTCATCCGTAATCTTGGCCACGCGTCCAACAATGGCGCCAAAGCCCAACCCAGGATAGAGAGCTGCATTATTAGCCTGGCCAATGACATAGTTGACACCCTTGTACTGCACGTCATCGAAGGGAGCGCCGGTGGCGACAAGTACCTTGCCGTCTGTCCACTCTATGAGATGAGCAGGAGTTGCTTCATGCAGTAAGGTGGGATTAGAAAGCGGAAAGATGATGGGCCTCTCAGCATTGGACGCCATGTCACGGACGATGCTTTCGGTAAATCGGCCTGGGGTCGTCGACGTTCCAATAAGGATAGTTGGCTTCACTTCGGAGACTACCGCCGCAAGGTCGATAATTCCGCTAGCGGCAGCGCGTGCTGCGCGTAGAGCCTCCATTGCAGGCCAGCGACTTTCGTCGGCCGGAATTGGCTCACAGGGTGTGCGTTTCCAATTAGTGACTTCATCAAGGGGCCGCGCATATGGACGCTGGAAATCAAGTAGGCCGTCCGTCATGTCGTCAGTAAGCAAGCCAGGAAGGTCCACCAACCAAATTTTACGAGTCGCCTCTTCTTTAGATACTCCGTGGCGAACCATTTGGTCCCGAATCTGATCTGCAATGCCGCACCCTGCTGTACCAGACCCTACGACTACAACGCGTTGTTCATTCCAGGGGTTTCCTGTGCGTTCTACCGCGTTTAGTAGACCTGCGAGTACGATTGCGCCCGTACCCTGCATGTCATCATTGAACGTTGGCAGCTTATCTCGATGACGCGCCAGAATGCGGCGTGCATTGGTGGAACCGAAGTCTTCCCAGTGCAACATTGCTTTAGGGAACAACTTATGCGCTGCGGCCGCATAGGCGTCCACAAAATCATCATACTGCTTGCCTCGTATACGACCATGGCGGTACCCAACATACTGGGGGGCATTCAACAATTTCTCATTGTCAGTCCCTACATCCAGTATCACCGGCACCACTCGGTGCGGATCTACGCCAGCAGCTGCAGTGTAAACAGCCAACTTACCAATAGAAATATCGATGCCGTTGGCCCCCCAATCACCGATACCAAGGATTTCCTCGGCATCAGATGCCACAAGCAAATCAATGTCATTCGCGCCTGCACCGAAGGCCGCAAGTTTCTCCTCGATTTTTTCTGGCTCATTGATTGAAAGGAAGATCCCACGTGGCCGGTGCATGATCTCACTAAAGTTCTCAATTGCCTCACCAACGATAGGGTCATAGACGATGGGAAGCATTTCCATCATATGACGTTGAAGGAGAGCATAAAATATTGTCACGTTGTCATCATGGAGATCCCACATATATATATGTTTTGCGAGATCAGTAGGTGCCGCGCTATAGGCCGCATAAGCGCGGATGAGTTGCGGTTCAAGTTCAGTAGTAATAATTGGGGGAAGCAGCCCGTTAAGACCAAGTGCGTCACGCTCACTCTGACTAAACGATGTTCCCTTATTTAAAGATGGGTCGCGAAGTACTGCGTACCCACGTGCTGCTGTTGTAATGCGCGTGCGACCAGAGCTATCTTTCGATATGTTGGCTTGCCTGCTAAACATTATAACTCTCCGTTTAATCGTTGCGACCCATCGTCGCTTTTTTCGCCAAAAGCCTGTAGTACAGGCGTTATTAGTTACCCATTATCTGATCTTGATAGTTCTTGTGATAGTTCTTGTAATGGTTGTTGCTCATGAATAACTTCTTTTTAAACTGCTTAAGAGGTCATTAATGATACTTATCAATGTAGATTAGCTTATGAAAAAAACAATATAAAAGTTAGGATGATTTGACGCTTTTTATGGATAGGTATGAGAGAAACAAATAAGCCTTTAATATTAATATTGTTTTATAAAAAATATTGCTTATTTATTTTTAAAGTGATGGATGCAGCTTCTAAGTGAGCAACAAAACAGTCATCATGGAGTGGGTGGCGGAGCCCCGTGGTGCTTCGCCATCAGTTCGCTCATCATCTCAACACTGGAAGTCAAGCCGCTTCACGGATGCATGTTGAATTTTATGAAAAACTGTTGGCGCACTGCCCTCTTGATCAGATGGCATTCTCAGCGTCCTTGAAATTCGTGTTTTCCACCTCGGGAAGACATGGTTGAATGCTGGCGATGCTAAAAACCAGGTGTTTGAGTATATCAATGCGCAACTGAGCGAACCCTGCGAGCGCTACAATGCGTGGTGGGCGCCTGTGTTTTGCAAAGCTGCATGACGCCACTACTAAACCGCGGCGTGCCGCGTTGGCTATCGTTGCTTATTGTGTTGGTAGTGTTGTGCGGTGGATTGGGATTCATGAGCTGGGGGTTCGGGGCACAGATTGCAGCTGAAATGGAGTCGCTTACGACCATGCTGCCTGAGGCGTGGGAACAACTACGAGAACGTCTTGAAGATTCGCAGTTGGCGCCTTTGATCGATAATGCCGTGGAAAATGCGGGAAGCATCATGCAAGGCGGTGTGTCTCAGGTCGGCATGATCGTGGTTTCAATGGGCGGCAGTATTATCAATTTGTTCGTGTTGATTGTTGGGATGGTCTATTTTGCGGCTCAGCCGGACTTATACCGCCGTGGTCTTTTATTACTGGCACCGGTTAAAAGCCGTCCGCGCTTGGGCGAGGCGTTGGATGCGAGTGGTAAGGCATTGCGCTATTGGCTAGGTGGCCAGTTAGTCGCCATGACGGTAACGGGCGTACTGGTGGGTATCAGCATGTGGCTGCTGGGCGTGCCAGCGCCATTAGGGCTGGGACTAGTTGCCGGTCTTCTGGACTTTGTACCGTTGGTCGGCCCCATTGCCGCCGCTATTCCTGCCCTGCTGTTGGCGTATACGGTCAGCCCTGAGACGGCGCTCTTCGTACTGATGGCTTACGTTATTATTCAGCAGATTGAAGGTAATATTTTGCAGCCCTTGGTGCAGCAGCGTGCCGTCAGCCTGCCACCGGCGCTATTGTTGTTTGCGCTCCTTGCAAGCAGCACGTTGTTTGGCTTACCTGGCGTTATTTTGGCCGCACCCTTGGCGGTTGTTTTATTCGTAATGGTGAATCGTCTCTATGTGGCGCATGAAGACGACGATAAAAAAGAGCCGTAATTCTTCGTTAGCCCTGTAACGATTAGCCATAAATGATTTACCCCCTGTTGGCTGGGCGGTAAGCTTATAACGATTATCCACATCGACCAGAGCGCCTGTCTATCCACGGGCGCTTTTGGCGTTACCTATAGGTGAATTTATGTCGACGACGGCTGCCGCGACTCCGGCCAGTTATCGGGTACCACTACTGGCGACTGCGGCGATTGTATTAGGAGCGCTAATGATTGGCGTCATATTTGGCGCTAATACCGGTTTGCTAATGATTGTAGGCGGTCTGCTGGGCATGGTGTTGTATCACGCTGCCTTTGGGTTTACCTCTGCCTGGCGCGTGTTTATTACCGAGCGCCGCGGCCGCGGGCTGCGTGCGCAAATGGTGATGCTGGCCATTGCCGTGGTGCTGTTTTTCCCAGCGCTGGGTGCCGGTACATTGTTTGGTACTCCGGTGAGTGGTTTTGTCTCCCCTATCGGCATTTCCGTGCTGGTGGGCGCGTTTCTTTTCGGGATTGGTATGCAGTTAGGCGGCGGGTGCGCTTCAGGCACGCTGTTTACGGCGGGTGGCGGTAATGCCCGTATGTTGATTACGCTTGTCTTCTTTATCATCGGTTCGGTAATTGGCTCGGCGCATTTTGCGTGGTGGCAGCGTTTGCCAGCGTTTGAGCCGATATCGTTGATTGATATTGCAGGTACGACGGGCGGTATCGCCATCAGCCTGGTACTGTTTGTGGCGATTGCGGTGTTTACGCTCGTGATGGAAAAGCGTCGTCATGGTCAACTTGAACAGGTACCCATGGTTGAGAAACCCGCTACTCTGCGTTGGTTAAGCGGGCCTTGGCCGTTATTGGCGGGTGCCGTGGCCTTGGCGCTGCTGAATTTCGCAACGCTTGCGCTAGCTGGTCGCCCGTGGGGCATTACGTCGGCCTTCGCGCTTTGGGGAGCCAAGGTATATGAATTGTTCGGCGGTAGCGTAACGGGTTGGGGATATTGGCAGGCGCCAGGTAATGCGGCGGCGCTTGACGCTAGCGTGTGGAGTGATATGACGACGGTCATGAACGTCGGTATTATGTTGGGCGCTTTAATGGCTGCACATTTGGCCGGTCGGTTTGCGCCTAATTTTAGAATCCCTCTGCGCTCGGTGGTGGCTGCGGTAATTGGTGGCTTAATGCTGGGTTATGGCGCGCGCCTGGCGTTTGGTTGCAACATCGGTGCTTACTTCAGTGGTATCGCCTCGGGTAGCTTGCACGGTTGGGTGTGGTTGGTGGCTGCCTTTGCGGGCAATATTGTCGGTGTGAAGCTGCGTCCGTTGTTCTTTACCGGTGAAGTAGGGCGCCAGCCAACGGCAAAAACCTGCTAATTATAACGTATTGATTTTCAGCTGCCCCGGCAAATGTCGGGGCATTTTTTTGGCTAGAGAAGTATGACTGTGCCACCTTTGTCGTAGTGACATGGTACATTATGTCGATAAACCGTAAACGCTTGAAATTGCTGCGATGCAGCGGTAATGGAAAAGAAGAGAGCCCCTATGACGACGAGTAAGCGCCCCTTATATATTCCTTACGCCGGTCCTTCCTTACTTGAAATGCCGCTATTGAACAAAGGCAGCGCGTTTACTCAAGAGGAGCGTTTGGCGTTTAACTTGATTGGTTTGCTGCCGCAAAATGTCGAAACCATTGATGATCAGCTAGAGCGCGCTTATCGGCAGTACCAGCAGTGCAATAGCGATCTTGAGCGCCATATTTATTTGCGCGCCATTCAAGACGACAACGAAACGCTCTACTTCCGCTTGGTATCTGAGCATCTTGAAGAGATGCTGCCGATCATCTATACGCCAACCGTTGGCCAGGCATGTCAGGAATTTTCCAATATTTATCGCAATCACCGGGGCTTGTTTATCGGCTATCAGGACCGCGATCATCTGGACGATATTCTGCGCAGCGCCACTAAGGATAACGTTAAAGTTATCGTAGTCACTGACGGCGAACGTATTTTAGGGCTGGGTGACCAGGGGATCGGTGGTATGGGGATTCCCATTGGTAAGCTGGCGCTTTATACCGCCTGTGGCGGTATTAGTCCGGCCCATACGCTACCCATCGTGATTGATGTAGGCACTAATAATCAGGCGCTGCTGGATGACCCCATGTACATGGGCTGGCGCCATAAACGCGTGGGTCAGGAAGAGTACAACGCCTTTATGGCAGCGTTCATCTCAGCGCTGAAGCGCCGCTGGCCGAATGTTTTGCTACAGTTTGAAGATTTTGCCCAAGCCAACGCCGTACCGCTGCTTGAGCGCTATCGCAACGAGTTGTGCTGCTTTAACGATGATGTTCAGGGTACGGCATCCGTTGTCGTGGGAACGCTCATGGCAGCCTGTCAGGCGCGTGAAGAGAGCATTGCCCAGCAACGCGTGGTGTTCGTTGGCGGTGGTTCAGCCGGCTGTGGTATCGCTGAGCAGGTCGTGGTGGCCATGGAGGCCGAAGGTCTCTCCGAACATGAAGCGCGTGCGCGTATTTTTGTTGTCGACCGCGAAGGCTTGATGACGACGGATCAAGAGTGGCAGCGCGATTTTCAGCGCCGTTTGGCCCACGATCCTGCGCTGGTCGCGGATTGGAATGGCCAAGGGTTGGAAGAAACCATTGCCCAGATGAAGCCGACTATTCT
Source organism: Halomonas sp. AOP43-D1-4 (assembly GCF_052446175.1). Lineage (NCBI taxonomy): Bacteria > Pseudomonadati > Pseudomonadota > Gammaproteobacteria > Oceanospirillales > Halomonadaceae > Halomonas > Halomonas sp. AOP43-D1-4. Next base: position 19,041 of record NZ_JBQSVY010000007.1, on the reverse strand, counting down.
GGTCGGTGTTTGCGGTCAGCGTGGGATATTCACCGAGCAAGTGGTTAAAACCATGCATGCAGGCTGCGAGCACCCGGTGATTATGCCGCTCTCTAATCCAACGTCTCAGGCAGAAGCTGTTCCTGACGATGTGATCCGCTGGACCGACGGCCAAGCACTGGTCGCCACCGGTAGTCCGTTTACTCCTGTGGTATATAACGGGCGCACATACCCCATTGCCCAGTGCAACAACGCGTATATCTTCCCGGGCATCGGGTTGGGCGTCATTGCTTCGAATGCAAATCGGGTGACCGATGAGATGTTGATGAGCGCGTCTCGTGCGCTGGCGCGTGAAGCACCCATCGTTAAAGAGGGTAAAGGTGCGCTGTTACCGCCGCTTTCGCGTATTCGTGAAATCAGCCAGTCGATTGCCTTTGAAGTAGCCGCCACTGCTCAGCATAACGGCGTTGCGCTAACGACCAGCGGCACCAAACTGCGCGAAGACATCGAGAAAGCAAGCTGGTCACCTGAGTATCGTACCTATCGCCGCCGCGCCGTTTAAACGAGCGCTCATAAAAAACCCCCACCGAGGTGGGGGCATACAAGCATTGGTAGGTATTACTTATGCGGCGCCGATCATTTTGCGCAGCACGTAGTGAAGGATACCACCATGACGGTAGTAAGCCAGCTCATTGACCGTATCAATTCGACACTTGGCATCAACGGTATGCTCTTTTTCACCGGTTTTAATCACTACCTGCACCGTTTTGCCGGGGCTTAAATCACTTAGTCCCGCAATGGATATCTCTTCATCGCCGGTTAATCCCAGCGTTTCGCGGGTTTCACCTTCCGGGAACTGCAGCGGCACCACGCCCATGCCGATCAGGTTGGAGCGGTGAATACGCTCAAAGGATTCCGCGAGAACCGCGCGAACGCCTAGCAAGCGCGTACCTTTGGCTGCCCAGTCACGCGAAGAGCCGGTGCCATACTCTTTACCAGCAATAACGACCAGCGGTGTGCCAGCCTCCTGGTATTTCATGGCGGCATCGTAAATCGCCATTTGCTCCCCACTGGGAACATAGCGCGTTTCGCCGCCGACCACGCCGTCCAGCATCTCGTTTTTGATACGTACGTTGGCAAAGGTGCCGCGCATCATGACCTCATGATTCCCCCGGCGCGAGCCGTAGGAGTTAAAGTCGACCGGCTTAACGCCATGTTCTTGCAGGTAGCGGCCTGCGGGGCTATCCGGTTTGATCGCGCCTGCGGGGGAAATATGGTCAGTGGTCACCGAGTCGCCCAACATGGCCAGAACGCGGGCATTGCTGACGTCCTCGATCGCATCTGGTTCGCGTCCCATGCCTTCAAAGAAGGGTGGGTGCTGGATGTAAGTAGATTCGGGCCATTGGTAGACCTGACTTTCAGGAACGTCAATTGCCTGCCAGGTTTCATCGCCTTTAAATACCTCACCGTACTCTTTACGGAACATATCGGTATTTACTTTCTCGACGGCCTCGGCAATTTCGGCTTGAGAGGGCCAGATATCCTTTAGATAAACCGGGTTGCCGTCACTGTCCTGGCCGAGTGGCTCCTGAGTTAAATCACGCTGTACATTGCCCGCCAGCGCATAAGCGACGACCAAGGGGGGAGACGCAAGCCAGTTGGTTTTGACCAGCGGATGAACACGGCCTTCAAAGTTACGGTTGCCTGAAAGGACCGAGGCAACGGTTAAATCTCCCTGGTTTACCGCTTTCTCAATCGCTTCAGGCAGTGGGCCTGAGTTGCCGATGCATGTCGTGCAGCCATAACCCACCAGGTTAAAGCCCAGCGCATTCAAATCCTCGTTCAAGTTGGCCGCGGCCAGGTAGTCGGTGACGACCTTGGAGCCAGGCGCCAGCGAGGTTTTCACCCAGGGCTTGGTGGTTAGGCCTTTTTCACGCGCTTTGCGCGCCAGCAGGCCTGCAGCCATCATCACACTGGGGTTGGACGTATTGGTGCATGAGGTGATGGCAGCAATGACCACCGCGCCTGGGTCCAGGCTGAAATCCTGGTCGTCAATGGTGACTTTCTGGCTGGAGGCGTGCTTGAAGTCCCCCTCAAGGCTGCGCTCAATGCCTACGGCTGTCTGGCCGCCTTCGGAGTCGAACTTGCCTTTTTCCGCGTTGGGCTGTGCCTTGGCATCCTCCTGCATGACTTTATTAAAGGCGGCGGCCATGTCTTTTAAGGCAACGCGATCCTGCGGGCGTTTAGGGCCAGCGAGACTGGCTTCCACTTCGGTCATATCAAGGTGCAGGGCATCGGTGAACACCGGCTCATCGCCCGGCTCACGCCATAAGCCCTGCATTTTGCTATAGGCTTCTACTAGCGCAATCTGGTCATCTTCGCGCCCGGTTAAGCGCATATAGTTCAGTGTTTCGTCATCGACCGGGAAGAAGCCGCAGGTAGCGCCGTATTCCGGGGCCATATTGGCAATGGTGGCGCGGTCAGCAAGCGGCAGGTCTTTTAGGCCATCGCCGTAGAATTCGACAAACTTACCCACAACCCCTTTTTTGCGCAGCATCTCCGTCACGGTGAGTACCAGGTCGGTGGCGGTAATGCCTTCTCGCAGTTTGCCGGTCAGTTTGAAGCCGATAACTTCTGGAATCAGCATGGAGACTGGCTGGCCGAGCATGGCCGCTTCCGCCTCAATACCGCCCACGCCCCAGCCTAGCACGCCCAGGCCGTTGATCATGGTGGTGTGGGAGTCGGTGCCCACGAGGGTATCCGGGTAGGCAAATGTGGTGCCGTCCTCTTCCTTGGTCCACACGCTTCGGCCCAGGTACTCAAGGTTTACCTGATGGCAAATACCGGTGCCGGGCGGCACCACGCTGAAGTTATTAAAGGCCTGTTGGCCCCAGCGCAGAAACTCATAACGCTCACGGTTGCGCTGCATTTCAATTTCGACGTTCTCTTCAAACGCTGTCGCGTTACCAAACTTGTCGACCATGACCGAGTGGTCAATCACCAGATCAACCGGAGAAAGAGGATTGATGCGGGCCGGGTCTTCACCCAGTTTTTCTACCGCTGCGCGCATGGAGGCCAAATCGACCACACCGGGTACGCCGGTGAAATCCTGCATTAATACGCGCGCCGGGCGATAGCCGATTTCACGACTGGATTTGCCCTCTTTCTGCCAATCGACAAGGGCTTGCATATCGTCTTTTTCAACGCTTTCATCGTCGGCAAAGCGCAGTTGGTTTTCGAGTAAAATTTTGAGCGATTTGGGGAGTCGGTCAATGTTGCCAAGCGCATCGGCCGCCTTGGGAAGGCTGTAGTAGCGGTACTGTTTGCTACCTACTTCCAACGTTTGAAGCGTATCGGGTGTATTGCTCATGCCTTTCTCCTCTCATTGCGTTGCACGGTATGTCACGCCGCGAAACGGTCACAGTCTTCCTTTTTAGTATGGCTTACATAGTAGTAGGACATGGGTGTTTATAAAGGTTGATTCAAGGTGTCTTCGCCTAATAGTCAATACTTAACCTTGCAATAGCTTGTACTTGGCACCATTTCAGGCAAACTCTTTGCGACTTTATCAGCTAGACATTTACAAGGTGGTGTCATGGAAACGCGTCATGAACGTTTGATTATTCTTGGGTCCGGCCCGGCAGGTTATACAGCGGCCGTGTATGCAGCACGGGCTAACTTAAAGCCTTTGCTGATCACCGGAATGCAAGCGGGTGGCCAGTTAACCACCACGACAGACGTTGATAATTGGCCAGGCGATGCCCAAGGGGTACAAGGCCCTGAGCTGATGGAGCGGATGAAAGCGCACGCCGAGCGCTTTAACACCGAGGTGCTGTTCGATCATATCAATGAAGTCAGCCTTGATGAAAAACCGTTCACCCTCAAGGGCGACAGCGGTATTTACACCTGTGACGCGCTGATTGTGGCCACGGGCGCCAGTGCTCGCTATATCGGGCTACCGTCTGAGCAGCAGTTTATGGGCCAAGGTGTTTCAGCATGTGCCACCTGCGACGGGTTCTTCTACCGTAACCAGGAAGTCATTGTGGTGGGCGGCGGCAATACGGCCGTGGAAGAGGCGCTGTATCTCTCTAATATTGCGTCGAAAGTTACCCTGGTACACCGCCGCGACTCCCTTCGTGCGGAAAAGATCCTGCAAGACAAACTGCTCGAAAAAGTCGAAGCAGGCACTATTGCGCTGGAGTGGTTCCAGGAAATTGATGAAGTACTGGGCGACAACACTGGCGTTACCGGCGTACGGTTGAAATCAACACGGGATGGCACAGTAAAAGAAATCCAGGCGCCAGGCCTCTTTATTGCCATCGGCCATCACCCCAACACCGGGATGTTTGAAGGCCAGCTGGTTATGAACGGCGGCTATATCAAGGTGAATTCAGGGCTTGAAGGAAATGCTACCGCCACCAGCGTGCCGGGTGTGTTCGCGTGTGGCGATGTGATGGATCACATCTATCGTCAGGCCATTACTTCGGCGGGCAGTGGCTGTATGGCCGCGCTGGATGCCGAGCGTTATCTGGACGGTATCGCCTAATCAAGTTGTTCAAGAAGGGAAAGCCGCCTGCCGCTAACAGCTGGCAGGCGGCTCTGCAATACGAGCCCGGCCAAGCGTACTGAGTACCAGGCTTGCCCCCTCAGTGCTGCTGTGTGTGCTGGCAGGGCAGATGGAGAACGTACTGTTAAACCCCGTGGCATGCCCGAGCGGGGTGTATTTAATCCGCGCATGACCGTTCTTGCTAACGTGAACGCCACTGGTTGATGGAAACACCCGGATTATCTCGTCTTTATGGATGCCACGGGTCTTGTCGGCGCTAACCACCATCAGTTCATTCCCCCAATCACGCGCACAAGCGCTGCGGTCAGCCGTCGCGGGGCACAAGGTAATATCGCGGTGCTGAGTAATGGCGGTACTGCGAGCTAACGTGAGTGCGGTTTGTAGTCGGTTCACTTCGCTGGTAACCGCAGTACGCTCACTCAGTGATTGAAGGCCGGGTATGCCCCAAGCCGCCAATATGCCTGCCAGAATCAGCACAATCAGCAGCTCAATGAGCGTAAACCCTTGAAGGTAGGTTGGATATTCGCTGTGCTTGTGCGTCATGCAGTCTTCCCTGTGACTTGACCTGCTCGGCCTCCTCGCTATGCTCACTGTCCGTATCCGGCCTGGGCCGGTCATCAAGTAAGCCAGAGTAGGCAATGCCTGTGAGCGATTTTCTAATTATTGGCGGCGGTGTGATCGGCATGCTGACCGCGTTGCAGTTAGCGGATGCCGGTCAACACGTCACACTTGTTGAGCGCGGCATGTGTGGCAAAGAGGCCTCCTGGGCGGGTGGTGGCATTGTATCACCGCTCTATCCGTGGCGTTACGCACCGCCCATTTCGCAACTTTCTCGCTGGTCGGAAGGAGTTTACCCAACGCTTGCGCTACGTTTGCTGGAAGAAACCGGCATTGACCCTGAGTATCGTCAAAAGGGGTTGCTCTATTTAAATGTCGATGATGACGATAAAGCACTGCAGTGGGCGCGTCAGCTAGGCAAACCGCTGGTGCAGGTTAACGCTGATTTCGTGCAACAAAAAGAACCCGATGTTGCCATTGCCCATGAAAATGCCTTGTGGATGCCAACCCTTGGCAGTGTGCGAAACCCACGGCTTGGCCAGGCGCTGCGCGCTAAACTACTCGCCATGCCCAATGTAACGCTACGGGAGCAGTGCGAGGTGCATGACGTGATACGCCGTGGTGGCCAGGTGGTGGGTGTTAACACCTCGCAAGGCGTGGTGGAGGCGGGGCGGTTGGTCGTGTGCGGTGGTGCCTGGAGTGCAGGGCTTTTGGCTACGCTTGACGTGGCGTTACCCGTACGCCCAGTGAAAGGCCAGATGATCGCCTACCAGGCGCCTGCCGGGCTTGTGCAGCGGGTCGTCTTGAAAGATGGTCGCTATGTAATTCCGCGCAGCGACGGTCTGCTGCTCGTCGGCTCCACCCTGGAAGACACCGGGTTTGATAAAGCTACCGATGAGGAGGCGCTGGCCTCGTTAAAGCAGAGCGCTGAGCGTATTGTTCCCGCGCTGGCGGACTGCCCGGTTGCTTATCACTGGGCAGGCCTGCGCCCCGGCTCACCCGATGGCATCCCGTTTATTGGCGCACTTCCAGAGCAGCCCAACGTCTACGTAAACGCCGGGCATTACCGCAATGGGCTCGTGCTGGCGCCTGCTTCCACCCACTTGCTGGTGGACCAGCTGCTTGACCGGATGCCGTTGATTGACCCTACGCCCTACTTGCCGACGCAAGCACGGTTAAAGGGTTAAGCGCCGTCGTTTTTATCCTGTTGTTCTTGAAGATAACGGTCGCGATGGGCGCTGCAGCAGAACCACTGTTCGTGGTCGCGCAGTGCCTCGCTTTCCGGGACATGGACCTCACACCAGAGGCAGCGCACCATTTGGCCGCCTTCGTGACGGTTCAAGGCATTGCGCTCCGCGTCGCGGTCGAGTTTGTGCTGCCGATACATGCCGTAAAGCTTTAGGCCTGCGTAAAACAGCACAGCGAAAATTATCAAGCGAATAATCAAAAGGTTCATCCTTGCCAGTCCTCCTAAACGGAGCCGAAAACGATCAATGCGCATGCGGGCTTTGCCAGCAGGCAGTCCTTGCGGGACAATGCATTGACGCAGGTAATAATGTTCCAAGGATTCTCAAGAGATTTTAACGCCCATGCAAGATTTAACGCTGGTAATGGCCCAACTCGATCCGCTTGTCGGGGATATTCCCGGTAATGCGGCGCGCGCTATTGAAGCCGTGCGCGAAGCGCGCATTGAGCATGGGGCAGATATTGTTATCTTCCCTGAGCTGTTTTTGTCCGGTTACCCACCGGAAGATTTATTGCTGCGCCCCTCCATGGAAGCACGGTTGCGCGAAGCGCGGGCCAAAATGGCAGAAAAGGTCGCCCGCGACGTGCTGGTGATTATTGGTTATCCGGGGACCCGTGAAGGCAAGTGCTATAACATGGCGGGCGTGCTGTATAACGGCCAGTGGGAGGCCGAATACGCCAAGCAAGCGCTACCCAATTACCAGGTTTTCGATGAGCAGCGCTACTTTACTCCAGGCACAGAGCCGTTGGTGTATGAGCATAAGGGGGCCAAGCTCGGTCTTTTAATTTGTGAGGACCTGTGGGAAGGCGCGCCTGCACGGGCTGCCACCGCCGCCGGGGCGGAAGTGCTGATTAGCCTGAACGCCTCCCCTTATCATCAGGATAAACCAGACGAACGGCTCCGCTTGCTGGAGCTGCGCGCGCAAGATGTAAGCCGCCCGATTGTGTATGTGAATACCATTGGTGGCCAGGATGAGTTGGTGTTCGACGGCGGTTCCAGTTGTGTGGATGCACAGGGCCAGCTAAAAGTGCTTGCTCCGTATTGGCAGGCAGGCTTAATGCCGGTGCAACTGTTGCAAACCAGCGCCTCTACCTGGGAGCCGCAGTCAGGTGAAATTGAGCCGGATGCCGAGCCAGAAGAGAGCCTGTACTGTGCGCTGGTAACGGGGCTGCGTGATTACGTCAATAAAAGTGGCTTTGAAGGCGTGGTGCTGGGTCTTTCCGGCGGAATCGACTCGGCGCTGTCCTTGGCGATTGCGGTAGACGCACTGGGCCCACAGCGCGTTCAGGCAGTGATGATGCCGTACCACTACACTGCGGATATCTCCCGGCAGGATGCTGCCCTTCAGGCAGAAATGCTTGGCGTGCATTACGACATTTTGCCTATCGAGTCCATGGTCGATGCCTTTATGGCGACGCTTTCGGAAAGCTTTACGGGCACTGAACGTGATACCACCGAAGAGAACCTCCAGTCGCGCTGTCGGGGCGTACTGCTGATGGCACTTTCCAATAAGAAAGGCCTGATGGTACTGACCACCGGCAACAAAAGTGAAATGGCGGTGGGCTATGCCACGCTGTATGGCGACATGGTGGGTGGCTATAACGCCATCAAGGATGTCTATAAAACCTGGGTATACCGCCTGGCCCGCTGGCGTAATACGCAGTCTCCTGCTATTCCTGAGCGCGTCATTGAGCGTCCGCCCAGCGCAGAGCTTGCGCCTGACCAGCAGGATAGCGATTCGCTACCTGATTACGATGTGTTGGACGCTATCCTCATGTGCTATATCGAAGGTGATATGAGTGCTGAAGCGATCATCGCAGCGGGTTATGACCATGAAGATGTCTATCAAGTGGTCAAGCTGGTAGACCGTTGTGAGTACAAACGTCGCCAGGCCCCGGTGGGCGTGCGCGTCACATCGCGCGGCTTTGGACGTGATCGCCGTTACCCGATTGTTAACGGTTGGCAGCCGGGCGATTAACAGGTATTAGCGTAACGCCAACTAAAAAAAACCACGCCGAGGCGTGGTTTTTTGGGAGGGTAAACCGTACTGTCATCAGTCCATTACATTCATTTTAGTGCTTGGGTACAAAGCGGTCGCCTTGAAGTTGCTCGTGGTCGGGAGCATTTTCACGCAGTACGATGATGACTTCTTGAGCGCGATCGTTCATGCCCAAACCCTGATAACCCTCGATCATAACGGCCAGTGCGTCGCGGGTGGCATTGGATTCGGGGTAGTTTTCGATCACCCAACGCCCACGCTCGACAGCGGCCAGGTAAGCCCCACGGCGCAGGTAATAGTCGGCAACATGCAGTTCATGCTGGGCCAGCAAGTCGCGCAAATAAATAATGCGCTGCTGCGCATCCGGGGCGTATTCACTTTGCGGGTAGCGCTGGATCAGTTCACGGAAGTCGTTATACGCATCGCGCGAGGCGCCTATGTCGCGCTTGGAAATATCAATTAAGCGAAGGCGCTCAAGGCTGAAACGACCCGCCTGCCAGGCAGAAAGTCCGCGCAGGTAGTAGGCATAATCAACCTGCGGGTGGTCGGGGTGCAGGCGAATAAACCGACTGGCGGCGGCGCGTGCTTCTTCCCAGTCACCGTTTTCATAGTAGGCGTACACCAGCTCTAATTGCGCCTGTTCAGCATGGGGGCCGAAAGGGTAGCGTGTATCCAACGCTTCCAGCCGCTCAATCGCAATGGGGTAGCGGTTGCTATCCAGCGCGGTGCGAGCAAGTTCGTAGAGCTCACGCTCTTGCACTCCGGAAAACTCATCTTCTTCTTCCGGGGTCGTGTCATTACTGGCGCAGCCTGCCAATAAGGCAAGACTTAAAGCAAGGGCACCAAAGCGGTTGGCAGCAGAAAAAACGCGCATCATCATCCTCGTTGCAAACAAGCCTCAATCACCGAAAAGCGACGATGGCCATAAGTAGAAATGGTAGAATAGGTCGCAGTAAGCCCACTATAAATCACCTCGACGCAAAACGCAGGCTTAGTGGCGTTTTGTCGAGTGTTGTCAAAGGAAATAACGTCATGCCCCGGATAGTTGAAGCCATGCAGCGCGTGCCCGCAACACTTGCAGGTGCACGGTTGGATCAAGCAGCGGCGGAGTTATTCAGCGATTACTCACGCGAGCGCCTGAAAGCATGGATCAACGCGGGTGAGCTAACCATCGATGGCGCCCAGGCCAAGCCGAAAGCGAAGCTGCACGGTGATGAAATGCTAGTGTTAAAGGCCACCATTGAAGAAGATCTGCGTTTTGAAGCGCAGGACATACCGCTGAGCATTGTCTATGAAGATGATGCCGTGATGGTGATCAACAAACCCACCAATATGGTGGTGCATCCTGCGGCGGGCAATCGTGATGGCACTTTGCTCAACGCGCTGCTTTATCATCACCCGGCACTTGCTGAAGTGCCTCGCGCGGGGATTGTTCACCGCTTGGATAAAGATACTACTGGCTTGATGATGGTGGCTAAAACTATTCAAGCGCAAACGGCCCTGGTTGAGCAACTGCAGGCACGCAGCGTATCACGCCAGTATGACGCGGTGGTGATCGGTAAGCCCGTGGCAGGCAGCACCATTGATGCGCCTATTGGCCGCCATCCTAAAGACCGTAAACGCCAGGCTGTCACCAACGCTGGTAAACCTGCCGTGACCCATTTTCGCGTTGTGGAGCGTTTTCGCGCGCATACGCACGTTCGCTGTAAGCTGGAAACCGGGCGCACGCATCAGATACGCGTGCATATGTCCCATGCCCGTTACCCATTGATTGGCGACCCGCTCTATAGCGGACGTGCCAAGCTGCCACCTGGTGCTGCCGGACCGCTTAAGGAGATCCTGCGTGAGTTCCCGCGCCAGGCGCTGCATGCCCGCGAGCTAAGCTTTGTGCACCCGGTGAGTGGTGAAACACTGACTTTTTACGCCGATTTGCCCGATGATCTACTAATGTTGTTGGACTACCTGCGCGAAGACAGTGAGACCATGCAATGAGTGATGCCATCGATTTACGGCCAACGCTACTAATACCGGATTGGCCTGCGCCTGATAATGTGCAGGCCTTTGTGAGCACCCGGGAAACGGGCCCTAGCCAGGAAGCGTTTGCCGCGTTCAATCCCGCCTCTCACGTCGGTGATAACCCTGAGCATGTGGCGCTTTGCCGCCGCTTGATGCAAAAAGAGATTGGCGATGAGCGCCCGCTGCTATGGCTAAATCAAACGCATGGCGCGCGCGTTCAGCAGGGCTACCAGGCCGACGTGCCAGAGGCCGATGCTGCCGTCGCCACCTCCAATGAATACGCCTGTGTCGTGCTGACCGCAGACTGCCTGCCGGTGATGTTTTGTAATCAAGCCGGAACGCAAGTGGCGGTTGCTCACGCCGGTTGGCGCGGGCTGGCCGGAGGCGTTTTAGAGGCGACAGTGGCCGCCATGAATAGCGAGCCCGAGGATATTCTCGTATGGCTAGGCCCGGCTATTTCCAATGCTCAGTTTGAAGTTGGGCCGGAAGTGTATGGCGCCTTTGTTGCCGTACACCCAGAAACTGCGGAAGCGTTTGACCATAGTCCCTATCGAATGGGGCACTACATGGCCGATTTGTACCGGCTGGCGCGGTTTCGCTTGGAAGCGCTCGGTGTTGAACATATTAGCGGTGGGCACTTCTGTACTGCCTGCGAATCGCGTTTTTACTCTTATCGGCGTGATGGCGGTACGACGGGGCGCATGGCCAGTGTGATCTGGGTCAAAAAATAACCAGGTTGGCATTATCTCCTCTTGAAAACGGCGGAACTAGCACCATTTAACTTACAAAGCTAATATTTATTAGGAAAGTGGACAGCAGTTTTTTCCGAAACGCCGTGCGTTCGGGCGCAGGGCTAATCCAAGAGGCTCACTATGCGTTTTGATAAGTTTACTGCCAAGCTTCAGGCCGCTATTGCTGAAGCGCAATCCTTGGCCGTTGGCCGCGGCCATAACCAGTTAGACCCTTCCCATCTTCTTCTTGCGCTACTGGATACCAAGGATACGGGTATTAAAGCCCTGATCGAAAAATCCGGAGGCTCAAGCTCGCGTCTGCGTGATGGGTTAGTGCAGCAGCTTGATAACTTACCTAAAGTAAGCCAGTTCGATGGCGAAGTGCAGCCATCACGGGATTTCATTAAATTATTCAACCTGACCGACCGTGAAGCACAAGCGCGTGGCGACCAGTTCATTGCCAGCGAACTCGTGCTGCTGGCGGCGCTGGAAATGAATGGCCCGCTTGCCAAGTTAATGAAAGAGGCGGGCGTTAACCGGAAGTCCCTTGAGGCGGCGATTAATAGCCTGCGCGGTGGGGAAAGTGTTGATGATCCTAACGCTGAAGATCAGCGGGAATCGCTCAACAAGTATACCCTTGACCTTACTCAGCGCGCGCTGGATGGCAAGCTTGACCCGGTGATTGGTCGTGATGATGAAATCCGCCGCACCATTCAGGTATTGCAGCGCCGTACCAAAAATAACCCGGTTTTGATTGGCGAGCCTGGCGTCGGTAAAACGGCGATTGTTGAAGGGCTGGCGCAGCGTATCGTTAATGGTGAAGTGCCGGAAGGCTTAAAAGACAAACGCGTACTGTCGCTGGATATGGGCTCGCTGTTAGCAGGTGCCAAATTCCGCGGTGAGTTTGAAGAGCGCTTAAAGTCGGTTCTTAAAGAGCTTGCCCAGGAAGAGGGGCGGGTCATTCTGTTTATCGATGAGTTGCACACCATGGTCGGTGCCGGTAAGGCGGAAGGCGCGATGGACGCGGGCAATATGCTCAAACCTGCGCTTGCACGGGGTGAGCTGCACTGCGTGGGCGCGACCACGCTGGATGAGTATCGCAAATATATTGAAAAGGACGCGGCACTTGAGCGTCGGTTCCAGAAAGTGTTGGTCGATGAGCCGACGGAAGAAGATACCGTGGCCATTCTGCGCGGCTTAAAAGAGCGTTATGAAGTGCACCACGGCGTGGATATTACCGACTCGGCGATTATTGCTGCGGCGAAGCTTTCCACTCGCTATATCACTGATCGGCAGTTGCCCGATAAAGCGATAGATCTGATTGATGAAGCGGCTTCGCGGATTCGTATGGAGCTTGATTCCAAGCCCGAAGCAATGGACCGCCTGGACCGGCGTTTAATCCAGCTCAAGATGGAGCGGGAAGCGCTTAAAAAAGAGACCGACGAGGCGACTAAAAAACGCCTTGAAGCGCTTAACAACCAGATTCATGAGTTTGAGCGCGAGTATGCCGACCTGGATGAAGTCTGGAAGGCAGAAAAAGCCAGTATCCAAGGCTCGGCTCAGTTCAAGGCAGAGCTGGAGCAGGCGCGCCTTGACCTGGAACAGGCACGACGGCAGGGCGATTTAGGGCGCATGTCGGAAATTCAGTACGGGCAAATCCCTGAGCTGGAAAAGAAAATTGCCGAAAGCGGTGAAAGTGAAGCCGATATTACCAAGCACCAACTGCTGCGCTCCAACGTGACGGAAGAGGAAATAGCAGAGGTGGTATCGCGCTGGACCGGCATTCCGGTGTCCAAAATGCTGGAAGGCGAGCGCGATAAATTGCTGCGGATGGAAGATGCTCTGCATGAGCGGGTCATTGGCCAGGATGAGGCAGTTGAAGCTGTTGCCAACGCCGTGCGGCGCTCACGTGCGGGGTTGTCCGACCCTAACCGGCCGAACGGTTCGTTCCTGTTCCTTGGGCCTACCGGGGTGGGTAAAACCGAGCTTTGCAAGTCATTGGCCAACTTCCTGTTCGACACCGAAGAGGCCATGGTGCGTATTGATATGTCGGAATTCATGGAGAAGCACTCCGTGGCGCGGTTGATCGGTGCGCCTCCCGGCTATGTAGGTTACGAAGAGGGCGGCTATTTAACCGAGGCGGTGCGCCGTAAACCTTACTCCGTGCTGTTGCTGGATGAGGTGGAAAAGGCTCACCCGGATGTTTTCAATATCCTGCTGCAGGTATTGGAAGATGGTCGGTTAACGGATGGCCAGGGCCGCACGGTGGATTTCCGCAATACCGTGATCGTGATGACCTCCAACATGGGCTCAGACATTATTCAGCGCATGGGCGGTGACGTCAGCGCTGATAAAGAAAGCGCCTATGAGGACATGAAAAACAAGGTCATGGAGGTGGTGGGTAATCACTTCCGCCCTGAGTTGATCAACCGGATTGATGAAGTGGTCGTCTTCCATGCCTTGGGTCAGGAGCAAATTCAGGCAATTGCAGGCATTCAACTGGAGCGCTTGAGAGCCCGCTTGGCTGAGCACGATTTAGGCCTTGAGGTGAGCGATGACGCCATGGCGCAACTAGCGGTTGTTGGGTTTGACCCTGTCTATGGCGCGCGGCCACTCAAGCGTGCTATTCAGAGCCGGATCGAGAATCCGCTGGCGCAAGACTTGCTGGCAGGCAAGTTTTCACCCGGCGATGTTATTCGGGTGAGTGCCTCGGACGGTAAGCTTGCGTTTAATAGCTAACCGCTCACTGATAATCAGACGTTCTTGGTTATAACCATATGCCCCGCTCGGCCTTGCCGGCGGGGCTTTTTTTGTCTCAAATCGCTCCTTTGCACATTCATCGGGCATTGATGGTTGACATGCCAAGAGCCTAATGGAATCTTATCTGTTCCTGATTTGCGGGCGCGGACCTACGGGTAACCCCTTTTCACCGCGCGAAGGGTAGGCGTAAGCCTTTACCCGCCGAAGGACTTCCGGGTTTGAGCTAACCGCTCAGCCTGGCCAACGCCCCGACACGGCAATCAGCCGTGAAAGAGAGCCACTGATGTATGTTGTTATGGATCAGTGCCTCTCAGAGAGTGCAGGCCCTAACCGGGCCGTATGCCAGGGTTTGGCATCAGGTGCCGGCATGGGCCGGCAGCGGCATACCGCCGCACTCGACACCGCAGGATGTCCTGCGGATCGCACTCGAGACCTCCAGGGGAGAAATACAGTGGAACTGCTTTCCGGCGCAGATATGATCGCCCGCTTCTTGAAAGATGAGGGCGTTGAGTACATTTATGGTTATCCCGGCGGCGCGGCGCTGCATATTTATGATGCGCTGTTCCGCCAGGACGATGTGAAGCACATTCTTGTGCGTCACGAACAAGCGGCCACGCATGCCGCCGACGGTTACGCTCGCGCCTCGGGTAAGCCAGGTGTGGTGCTGGTCACATCAGGGCCTGGTGCAACCAATGCCGTCACCGGTATTGCGACCGCCTATATGGATTCCATTCCGATGGTGGTGCTGTGCGGCCAAGTGGCCAGCCATCTGATTGGCGAAGACGCCTTCCAGGAAACCGATATCGTGGGTGTCACCCGGCCTATCGTGAAGCACAGCTTTTCGATTCGTCATCCGTCTGAAATTCCGGAAGTGCTTAAAAAAGCCTTTTATCTGGCTTCTACCGGGCGCCCCGGCCCTGTGGTGGTCGATATTCCCAAGGATATGACCGCGCCGACCGAGCGCTACGAGTACATCTACCCGAAAAAGGTCAAGCTGCGCTCGTATAACCCGGTGACACGTGGCCATACAGGGCAGATTAAAAAAGCCATCGAGCTAATGCTTAAAGCCAAGCGCCCGGTGTTTTATACCGGTGGTGGTGTGGTGACCGGTAAAGCCAGTGAAGGCTTAACCGATCTGGTCAAAAAGCTGGGTTTCCCCATTACCACCACGCTGATGGGCATTGGCGCATACCCGCAAAGCGATCGTCAAAGCCTTGGCTGGCTGGGCATGCACGGCTCTTATGAGTCCAACATGGCCATGCACCACGCTGATTTGATTATCGCTATTGGCGCACGCTTTGATGACCGGGTTACCAACAACACGTCGAAGTTCTGCCCCACGGCGAAAATTATTCACGTTGATGTTGATCCTAGCTCTATCTCTAAAACCGTGCGTGCTGATGTGCCTATCGTAGGGCCTGCCGCTAGCGTTATTAATGAGATGATTAGCCTGGTTCAGGGCCATCCCATTGCGCATCCTGAAGCACTTGCTGAGTGGTGGGAAAAGATCGATGGCTGGCGTGCCGAGCGTAAAGGCAAGCTTTACGAACCGTCCAAGCCAGGTGAAGCGTTAAAGTCGCAGGAAGTTGTTGAAGCGCTGTGCCGGATAACGCGCGGTGAAGCATTTGTTACGACCGACGTAGGTCAGCACCAGATGTTTGCGGCTCAGTACTACAAGTTTGATAAGCCCAACCGGCTGATTACCTCAGGCGGTCTTGGCACCATGGGCTTTGGCTTCCCGGCCGCCATGGGGATCAAGCAGAACTACCCGGACGACGACGTCGTGTGTGTTACCGGGGAAGGCAGCTTCCAGATGATGATGCAGGAACTCTCCACCTGTAAGCAGTACGGCGTAGGGGTCAAAATTCTCAATCTGAACAATGCCTCGCTAGGCATGGTGCGTCAGTGGCAGGACCTGAACTACAAGTCACGTCATGCGCACTCTTATATGGAATCACTGCCTGATTTCCATCTGTTGATTGAGGCTTATGGATTTACCGCGATTACCGTCACTACTCAGGATGAGCTTGAACCGGCGCTTGAGCGTGCATTTGCCGACAAGCACGAACTGGTGTTCCTTGACGTGAAGGTGGATCCTTTCGAGCACGTCTACCCGATGCAGGTGCCGTTAGGCTCCATGCGCGACATGCTGCTGTCTAAAACGGAGCGTACCTGATGCGACATATCATCTCGATTCTGTTGGAAAACGAACCGGGTGCGCTGTCACGTGTGGTCGGCCTGTTTTCCCAGCGTAACTTCAACATTGAAACGCTTAACGTAGCGCCTACGGAAGATGCGTCGCTTTCGCGGTTGACGGTGACCACGGTTGGCGATGATCGTGTCATTGAGCAGATCACCAAGCACCTCAACAAGCTGATTGATGTGGTGAAGCTGGTTGACTTGACCGAAGGCAACCATATCGAGCGTGAGCTGATGATGGTGAAGGTAAAGGCATTGGGGGCTGCCCGCGATGAAGTGAAGCGTACCGTGGATATTTTTCGGGCGCAGATCGTCGATGTCACACCTAATCTATATACCGTGCAGATTACCGGTGATGCCGCCAAGTTGGACGCTTTTCTGCAGGCCATGGCGCCAGTAGGGATTCTTGAAGTGGCGCGTACTGGCGTTTCTGGTATTGCGCGTGGTGACAAGGTGCTATCGATTTAATTACCTGATCACTGCACGTTTAGCCAAGCTGTATTGCTCGACCCAAAAGCACCGTCTCGCCGAGGCGGTGCTTTTTATAATCGATTAGCGTTCGCTAATCGCAGACCAAAGCGCCTCAATAAGCGGATTTTTTAAACGCCGATTTAGGACGCAAAGGCCCACGTCATAGTGGGGCAGCTCTGGTTTTACGTTTAACATGCGAACGCGGTTGGCAAGCGGGCTGTTATCCAGAACGATTTTGGGAACCACGCCTACGCCAAAGCCCAGCCCCACCATACTAACAATCGCTTCGTGCCCGGCCACCTGGGCGTAGATTCGAGGCGTGATACCCATCGCTTTAAACCAGGTGTTGGCGTACTCCCGCGATAAGCCTGCTTCAGAAAGAATCATGGGCACTTGCTGCCACTGTGCTGCCGTTGAGCTTTCAGGGAAGCTGGGTAGCCAATCACACGGTTCGTTAGGCGCGATAAATACCAGTGGTGAACGTGTTAATGACTTAAACACCAGCGCATTAGGGGGAATGCGGGGGCGCGGCGTAATCGCCATATCATCGTCACCCTCCATTACTCTTTTCATTGCATTCGCCGGATCACCGGTATGCAGCTTTAACTCAATGCCGGGATGACGTGTTCGTACATCGCTTAATAGCTCATACAGAAAGCTGTAACTGGCAGTTACTGAGCAGTAGATGCTGATCTCACCGCTCAGCATGGTCGCTTCATTGGCCAGGCGACGCTTGGTCATTTCCCACTGTTCTAACGTTTCGCGTGCGTAGTGCTGAAAACTGAGCCCTTGGGGAGTCAGTGCGACATGGCGGTTGTCACGCTCGAATAGCCGAGTGGCCAACTCCTCCTCCAACTGCTGAATAGAGCGGCTAAGCGTCGATGGGCTTATGTGGCTCAACTCGCTGGCGCGGCCAAAATGGAGCGTGTCAGAAAGCGTGACAAAGTGCTTCAGTAAGCGAAAATCCATGCCAGTACCGTCATTTCAATATGTGAAATAGTTTGTTGCAAATACAGCGTTTTACGCAAAGATACGTGTGTCGTAAAGTTGCTTGACGCTTTACCAGCGCTGCACTAGACGGCGCGGTGGCCATCAGCGCTGACACGCTACTATAACAACGTAATGACTTAATAATGGTTTTCTGAAACCTCGCTTACGTGGTTGTCACGGTAAAAATGGTGACCTTTTCCTGGTTTAAGACCAACAGTCACTGCAGATGAAATTGCCAGATAAGCCCTAAACTGCATGATGCTCTGGATCACGGTCAGTTGGTTGGCAAATTCAGGGCTAGTGTTTTCAAGCAGTAGGTGCTTATTAACTTGGTGACGGGGTGCGCTTTGGCGCACCCCGTTTGTTTTATAGGGCTAGCCGCCATGCATTTTTGTCTACGTGCGGTAATTGACTGGCTGACTAAAGCTCACCGTGTAGAATGAAAGTGTTCACTAGTTTGTGGCTTTTTATTAAACGGATGACACCTATGATTCAGGACGCTCGCGATCAAGAGCAGGCCAGTACACCCCAGCCCGAAAACCACGACCAGACTCAAAAGGTCGATAATGAGGATTTAGCTGCCGCCTTTCTACGCGACACAGAGATCGTCGAAGATGCGGTAGAGGATGGCAAGAAAGTTCGCCGCAAGGGAATCTACTTACTGCCCAACCTGTTTACTACGTCCGCTCTGTTTTCAGGCTTCTTTGCCGTTGTCGCCGGTATTAACGGTGATTTTACATCGGCTGCAGTCGCTATTTTCATTGCTATGGTGCTGGATGGACTGGATGGCCGCGTTGCGCGTATGACCAATACGCAAAGCGAATTTGGGGCTGAGTACGATAGTCTGGCCGATATGATTTCCTTTGGTATGGCGCCTGCGCTTGTCGCGTTCACCTGGATTTTGCAGGATATCGGGAAGACCGGCTGGGTGGTCGCGTTTCTCTATGTCGCCTGCGCGGCACTTCGCTTGGCACGCTTTAATGTACAAAACGGAAGTGTTGATAAGAAGTGGTTTATCGGCCTTCCTAGTCCATCAGCGGCAGCACTGGTGGCTGCGTGTGTTTGGACCTTCCACAGCTTTGATGCGGATGCGTTTGGCTTCAAGCTGCTGATGTTGGTTGTTGTGGCGGCCGCCGGTATTCTGATGGTCAGCAACATCCGCTATTACAGCTTCAAAGATCTCGACTTTAGAAAGCCCGTACCCTTTGTAGTGTTGCTGGCCGTTGTATTGGGGTTTGTCATGATTTCGGTCGAACCGTCTGTAATGCTGCTCTTGCTGTTTGGTGCCTATGTGCTCTCAGGCCCGGCGTATGCGCTTATGCGCAAGGCAAAACCCAAAAGCTGAGCTTTTTAACTGAGCTTTTTGAAACTATCTTCAAAAAGGCCTTGCCAAACCGGCAGCGAATCCGTAAAGTACGCATCCGCTGCCGGGGACGCCCAGCGTTACCAGCGGTGAAGAAGGTGAAAATCTTCGGTTTGTCAGGAGGTTAGCGAGGTTTAAGTCGCTTGCTTCACCCGCTGAAAA